>JADLGF010000270.1 GCA_020849415.1 Thermomicrobiales bacterium | reverse complement strand
CTGGAGCAGCTCGGACACACGGTGATGTTGAAGCCAGTGGGGTAGCCCACCTTGAGCGTGGTCTTTTTCAGAGCAGGGATCGAGGAGTCTTCCGCGAAGCGGCCCTCCGCCAGGACACGGTGCGGTGATGCACCGCCGCTTTGCGGAAGACTCTTCGCCTGCGGGCTCTGAGTGACGGGTTGTTCGCTGGATAGGTGAGTGGCTTTTTCACAGCAGAGACCGAGGAGTTCGACGCGAAGCGGCCGAGCGAATCCGCGCCGTCTCCACGCGTAACGTCGCTTCGCGTCGGCTTTTTCCTTCATCAGATCGACGGGTTTGGTGGCGGCTATCGGGAAACAACACTGTCGACCGCCGCTGTAGCCATGAGCTTCGAGCAAAAGAGTCTGACTGCAACGAGCCCTTGTGCCACCAGCCCGGTTGTCTTGACATTTTCCGGCGAACGTGCTTCCTTATACGCATAAGTTCCAAGTGTTCGATTCAACTTCGGGGGCATCGTGTCGTTCGCATCGAGCACCACCCGCAAGCGTCCAACCCAGGCGGATGTCGCCCGGCTCGCCGGTGTCTCGCAGGCGATCGTTTCCTACGTGCTCAATAACCGCCATGCCGAGGTGGCTGAGGAAACCCGCCTGCGGGTACTGGCCGCCATCGATGAACTCGGGTACGTGCCGCACCGCGCCGCCCGATCACTCCGCACCAGCCGGACGATGACGATCGCCTCGATCATTGCCGATATCGCCAATCCCTTTTATCCAGCGCTCGAACGGGGTGTACAGCGGCTGGCCGAAGCCCGGGGCTACGATCTGCTCGTCTCCAATACCGATGGTGTCTTCGAAAAGGAAGAGCGAGCGCTCCGGGGTTTGCTGCGCGGCCACGCCGATGGCGCGGTCATGGTCCCCTTTTTCAAACACCGCGAGCTGATCCGGGGCGTCGTCGAATCGGGCGTCTCGATCAGTCTCGTCTCGACACCCGATCCGGAACTGATGGAGATCGGGGTCGATTTCGTCCGCGTCGATACCGAACGGGGCGCGCGGCTGGCGGTCGACTACCTGGTCCGGCAGGGCCACACGCGCATCGGCGTCATCGCCGGCATCGCCGGTACCCCGCCGAGTGACGATCGGGTACTCGGGTATCGGAAAGCACTCGCCGCGCACGATCTGCCGGCTGACGATCTGCTCATTCGCCGCGGCGATTTTCAGGAAGCGGGCGGCTACGCGGCGATGAAGGAACTGCTCACCGTCGAACCGCTTCCGACCGCCGTTTTCTCGGTCAACGATCTGATGGCGTTCGGCGCGCTGATCGCGCTCAGGGAACGGGGTCTGCGGGTACCGGACGATATCGCCATCGTCGGCTTCGATGACATTCCGGCGGCCCGGATCGTGCATCCGCCCCTTACTACTGTCACCCAGTTCACCGAGGAACTCGGCCAGTTGGCCGCCGAGTTCCTGCTCTCGCGCCTCGCCGGCGATGCGCCTGCGGAAGGTCGCCGACTCGATCATCGGGTCGAGTTGATCGTGCGTTCGTCGGCCTGAGCCGGACAACGTGAAAGGAGGAACGCGCTACCAGACCATTCTCACTACCGGTTCGTTGCCCGGAGTGTGCCGGGCGGCAGGGATGATACATGGCATCGGCGGCGGATCTGGGCGTCAGGTATTCCGCCACGATGCCGGGGAGTGAAGCGAACCATGTCCTCGAATGACACCTTCGACGCTCTTTCCCGGGCAATGGCCCGGCGCGCCTCGCGCCGTACCGCCATCAAGGGCGGCGCCGCGCTCGCTTCAGCCGGCGTCATCTCCGGCGCGGCGCTATCCAGTTCCTCCGGAGTAGCTGCCCAGGACGGGGCGAATATCACCTTCTGGTTCGATACCACCGGCGGGGCGGAAACAGCCCAATGCTTGATCGACAATATCGTCAACCCGTTCAACGCGCAGGGCGGCACCCAGGTCGAGGCGACCATGCAACCGAACGGCTGGACCGCTACCCAAACGGCGCTTGCCGGTGGCGCCGGCCCGGATATTGTGGTTACTCCCGGCCCGACCTACGTGATGGAACTCGCCAAGGCGGGTCAGCTGCTCAATCTCGACGAAGCGGCTGCCGCGCACGGTTGGGATCAGACGGTGTTGCCGTGGGCGCTCGATCTCGGCCGCGTCGACGGTTCGATCTACAGCATCCCGCACGAGGTTGAATCGCTCGTCCTCTGGTACAACGCCACCCTCTTCGACGAGCATGGCTGGGAAGTACCCAACACCATGGATGAGCTGATCACGCTCTCACAGGCTGTTCAGGATGCTGGCCTCATCCCGTTTGCGCACGGGAATCAGGAGTGGCGCCCCGCCAACGAGTGGTTCGTCGGCGAATGGCTGAATCAGCTGGCGGGCCCCGACCTTGTTTACGCCGCTCTGACCGGCGAAGCGCAGTGGACCGATCCCGCATTCGTCGATGCCATCTCGAAGCTGAACGATATGCAGCAGAATGGCTGGTTCTACGGCGGACTCGATCGATACTACACCGGCGCCAGCGCCGACACGGCGTCATCGCTCGCCTACGGCGATTCAGCGATGAAGATCGAGGGCACCTGGTTCTTCAGCGATGCCATGATGTTCTTCGAGGAATCGGGGCAGGAGTGGGGATGGGCGCCATTTCCCTCGACCGATGGCACCGATATCTTCGATCTCGGCATCGGTTCGACCTATTCGATCAACGCGCGCACGGCGGCGCCCGAGGCTTCCGCTGAATTCCTCAACTACTGGTTTTCGCCCGAAGCGCAGGGCATCGCCGTTTCGGTCTGCGGGATGGGGCCGGCGCCGGTCAGTATTCCCGAAGAACTGCTGGAAGGCATCGATGCTCGCCAGGCCGCGATGATCAACGCGGTTGCTGATGCTTCGGCGGCCGGCAACTACGGCTATACCACCTGGACTTTCTTCCCGCCGAAAACGATCACGTTCCTGATCGAGAACATCGAACGTGTCTGGGCCGGCGATCTCTCGGTCGAAGACTTCCTGGCTGAAATGCAGTCGGTCTTCGATCCGGAACTTGCGGCGGGCGATGTGCCGCCGCTGCCCGCGCGTTCCTAATCGACCAGTCCGGGAAGCGCCAGCGGCGCTTCCCGGGTTCGCCCTGGAGATCCTGGATCGATGTCCGCAGCCAACCCCCGGCTAGACCTCACGGTGACACACCCGAAGGTGCGCTTCTGGCAAACCCTCTTCTTCCGGCGCAAGATTGTGCCCTGGCTCTTCGTGCTCCCGATCTTGCTGATCAACGTCTCGGTGGTGCTGGGGCCGGCTATTTCATCCGTCTATTACTCGATGACCGAATGGAGCGGCGTCGGCGAAGCAAGATTCATCGGACTCGACAATTTTCGCCGGCTCCTCCTGGAGGATCGCTCGTTTCGGGTTGCCTTCCGCAACAACCTGCTCTGGCTCGGGATCTTCCTGACGCTTCCGATGGCAATGGCGCTCACCGCGGCCTCTCTTCTGGCTCCGATCAAGCGGGGAGCACTCTTCTACCGGCTCACCCTCTTCCTGCCCTACGTCCTTCCGAGTGTGATCACCGCCAGTATCTGGCGCAACCTCATGCACCCCGATCGCGGTGTTGGTGCGCAACTCTCCGAGTGGGGCATCAGCGGGTTCGACCGGGCCTTTCTGGGCGACCCGAAAACGGTGCTGCCCGCCATCGCCTTTGTCGATAACTGGCACTGGTGGGGCTTCTTGATGGTCCTCTTTCTCGCCTCGATGCAGAACATCTCGCAGGATCTCTATGAAGCAGCTCGGCTCGATGGGGCGAACCGCTGGCAGGAATTCCGGGATGTGACCATCCCCGGCATCCGTCCGACGCTCGTCTTCATGGTTCTGATGACCGCTATCTGGTCATTCCTGACCTTCGACTACGTCTGGATTCTGACGCAAGGCGGTCCGGCCGGATCCTCCGAAGTTCTCGCGAGCCTGGTTGTGAAGAACGCCATCCAACGGTTCGAGGCCGGCTACGCCTCGGCTATCGGGCTCACCATGAGTGTCTTTGTCGGCATCATCATCAGCATATTCGTGCTGCTGCGCCGGAGAGGATGGGAGATATGAGCGCCAATCCGGCGACGGAGCGCACCCCAAAGAGAATCGGTCGCCGGCGGGGCGTATCGCTTCTGCTGAATCACAGCGTCCTGCTCCTGCTGGTTGCATTTGCCCTGGGTCCGATGGTGATCCTGGTCTTCAATTCGCTCAAGACCCAGGCCGAACTCGGGCGAAACCCGCTCGGATTCCCGGAAAGCTTCGTTTGGCAGAACTTCCCGGATGCGTGGGAAATCGGCCGGTTCTCCGCCACCATGGGGAACAGCGGCTTGCTGGTGCTGATGACGGTCAGCGGCGTGCTGCTGCTCGGTGGCATGGCGGCGTACAGCCTGGCCAAACTCGATCTTCCCGGATCGGGGTTGGTGATGCTCTACCTGCTGGTTGGGGCGAGCGTGCCGCTGCAGCTCTTTCTGGTGCCACTGTTCTTCCTCTGGAACCGGCTCGGGCTGACGAACAGTCTGCCTGGCCTGGCTCTCATCTACATCGCGACGAACGCACCATTCGCCATCTTCCTGCTCCGCTCGTATATGGTGCAGCTGCCGCGTGATTTCGAGGATGCCGCCCGGGTCGATGGCGCCGGCGAATTCCGCATCTTCACCGGCATCGTGGCGCCGCTTGCCTGGCCCGGTTTTCTCACGGTCGGACTGGTGGTGTCGCTGGCGGTCTGGAACGAATTCCTGCTGGCAACGGTCTTCCTGACCGATCAGAAACTCTTCACGGTGGTCACGAGCTACTACAACTTCACCGCCCAGTTCAGCCGCAACTGGGCCCTGACGAGCGCCGGCGCATTGATGATGATCTTCCCGATCATCGCCACGTTCCTGCTGCTCCAACGCCGGTTCATCGAGGGGCTGACGCAGGGTGGGTTGAAGGGGTGATGATCGAGTGCTCAGCGCTCGGGAAACCCCGGCCTGAACGCCGGGGCTCGCAGGTGAGCGGTCCCTCGACCCCGCAGGTGCCTGACGCCCGGCGTTAGTGCTCAGTCATGTGAGCGGTCAGGATCGAAAGGCTTGGAATCTCGTGGTGCCTTGAGACGCGATACGACCGATACCCGGGGGCCGGAGGCCCGTTCTCTTGTCAACACCGGCCTTCAGGCTGGTGCTCTTAGGAAGGACAACCAACGTGGCGTTTCAAGCGGACTATTTCGAACGGGTCTACGCCGGGGTGCTCGGCAAGCTGATCGTTGTCTACCTCGGACGGCCGATCGAGGGCTGGACCCACGAACGGATCGAGGAGACGGTCGGGGAGGTCGATCACTACATCCACGACATCCCGGGACTGCGCCGGCCGAATCCGCTCGTGGTGACGGACGACGATGTCACCGGCACCTTCACCTTCCTGCGCGCGCTGGAGGATGAGGGGTATTCGCGCGATCTCACCCCGGAGCAGATCGGCAACAACTGGCTCAACTACACGATCGAGCGCCGCTCGATCTTCTGGTGGGGTGGAGTCGGCAATTCGACCGAGCACACCGCCTACGCCCGGCTGAAAGCGGGGATCAAGGCGCCGGAGAGCGGCAGTGCCGCGCTGAACGGCAGGGTTATCTCCGAGCAGATCGGCTCGCAGATCTTCATTGACGGTTGGGGGATGGTGGCCCCGGGTGATCCGGAATTTGCCGTCGATCTCGCTCGCCGCGCCGCCAGTGTCAGTCACGATGGCGAGGCGATCTACGGCGCGCAGATGGTTGCTGCCATGGTTTCCCAGGCGTTTATCGAATCGGACATCGACACGCTGATCGATACCGGTCTCGGACTGATTCCGGCCGATTCGATCATCGCTCGCCTGATCCACGATGTCCGCGCCTGGCATGCCGCCGAACCGGACTGGCGCAAGACTCGCGCCCGGATCGCGGCCAACTACGGCTACGACAAGTACGGCGGCGCCTGCCACATGGTGCCGAATCACGGCCTGATCATCCACGCCCTGCTCCACGGCAACGGTGACTTCACCCGCAGCCAGATGATCGTCAACACCAGCGGTTGGGACACCGATTGCAACGCCGCCAATGTCGGCTGCATTCTCGGCGTGCGCGGCGGGCTGGCCGCGCTCGAGCAGGATTACGACTGGCGCGGACCGGTTGCGGACCGGATGTACCTCTCCACCGCCGATGGTGGCCGAGGTATCACCGATGCGCTCACGGAATCGGTGCGTGTCGTCAACGCCGCGCGGGCGTTGGCGGGGGAAGCGCCGATCACGCCGAAGGATGGGGCGAAGTTCCACTTCTCACTCCCGGGTTCCGTGCAGGGCTTCCAGCCCGATCCCGCCGCTCCGGTGGTGATCGCCAACGAGGCGGGCGGCGAGAGTCGCCGGCTGGTGCTCCGCACCGAAGGCGCCCCGGGCGGCGCCTTCACCCCGACCTTCATCCCGGAAGAAGCGATCAGGATGGACGGCTACGAGCTCTATGCCTCGCCGACCCTATCGTCAGGACAAACCGTGACGGCCGTTCTCGCCGCTCCCGCGGATCATCCCGGTCCGGTCAAGGCGCGGTTGGCCTTGCGTCACTACACGGGGGCCGACACGTTGCAGACGCTCGCCGGTCCTGACCTCACGATCGCTCCGGGCGAAACCGCGACGATCACCTGGACGATTCCCGATCTCGATGGTTGCCCGGTTGAGGCTATCGGCGTGCAACTGGACGCGAACAGCACCGTTGCGCTCGATCGCCTCGATTGGTCGGGAGCGCCGACCTTTTCCTATCACCGGCCCGCGGATGCCGCGCCGGTGCTTTCGGGCGTGCCCGGGGCGCAGCCGGCCGGACTCTGGCGGCGCGCCTGGGTGGCGGGGGTCGATCACTACGGCAGCTGGTGGCCGGAGGCGATCCGCATTTCCCAGGACACCGGTCGCGGCATTCTTTCACAGGGAACCCGTGATTGGGTCGACTACCAGGTGCAATCGACCATCACCCCGTATCTCGCTGGAAAGTTCGGCATCGCCGCGCGGGTGCAGGGGCTGCGCCGCTACTACGCGCTCCTGCTCGGGGTAGATGGCGTTGCTCGCCTCGTCAAGATGGACGACACCGAAACCGTGCTGGCGGAAGCGCCGCACACCTTCACCGTTTTCGAGCCGAGTGCGCTCACCATCACGGTTGAGGGTGACCGGATCACCGGCTCGATCGCGGGAGGCCCGACGCTGACCGCCGTCGATTCCGGCAGCCGCCTCTCAGCCGGTGGTATCGGCCTGGTGATCGAAGAAGGCACGATCGGCGCGGACGAGGTCCGGGTCACTGCCTGAACGTGAAAGCGGGTTCACTCGAAACGCCGGACGGATGCAACTCCGTCCGGCGTTTCGAGTTCCAGCCCCGACGCCCTGTGTTCTACCCCACACATTGCCCCGTTTCGAGAGTCCGGGTTCTATACTCGCAACAGGTCACAGACATAAACCTGTCTCTGAATGAATCATTCGAATGTGATTTCGGGCGCGAATGGTGGAGACGCTATGGTCGAGCAGCCAAGCGATCGTCAGGTTGGCGCGCGACCCGCGCCGAATCTGGTGGGGCGCGCGGACCTCGTGGCGAGGCTCGGACTCGTCATCGCCTCGGGTGATCACCGCCTGATCACGCTCCTCGGCCCGGGTGGGGTGGGAAAGACGAGCCTCGCCCGCTCGCTGAGCGTCACCGGCGATAGCCCGCCGGTTTTCATCGAACTCGCCGCGATCGATGATGACGAGTTGATCCTGCCGGCGATTGCGGCCGCGCTCGGGCTCGAATCGACCGGCGCCGGCGGGTTGCTCGATGCGGTGGTGACCGCGCTAGGCGCCGAGCCGCCCCTCCTGATTCTCGATAACCTCGAACAGCTCCGCGGCGCGGACCGCGTGATTCGATCACTGCTCGATGCCAGTCCGAACCTGACCATCCTCGCCACCAGCCGCACGCGGGTGCGGCTTCCCGGCGAACTGGTGATCGAGGTCGAACCACTGGCCGTGCCGGCGCCGGCCACGATCGATCTGCCCGTGGACGAACTGCGCCGCTACGCGGCGATCGAACTGTTCGAAACCCGGGCACAGCGGGTGCTTTCCGGTTTCGAACTGACCACCCGGAACGGTCCTGGTGTGGCCGAAATCGTGCGCCGGCTCGATGGCATTCCGTTGGCGATCGAGTTGGTCACCAGCCGGGCACGGTCGCTTTCGATCACCGATATTTCGGCTCACCTTGATGAATTGCTGCCGTTGCCCGCCAGGGGAGATCGGTCACGGCCCGGGCGTCAAGAGACGATTCTCGCCTCCATCGCCTGGAGCTTCACCCTGCTGCCAAACTCGGCGCAGACCGCGTTGACCAGGCTGGCGGTCTTTCCCGGCTCGTTCGATCTCGATGCGGCCCGGGCCGTGACCGGCGCCGGACTTGGCGATATCGACCTGCTGCTCGAACACCATTTGTTGCGGCTGGTCGATCGGGACGCGGAGTCGCATCGCTTCGGTATGCCTGAATCGGTGCGTCAGTTTGGGCTCGATCATCTCCGCGCAACGGGTGACGAGATGGCCGTACGTGAGCGGCACGCCGCCTGGGTCGCTCGCTCGGTTCGGACCCTGACCGAGAGCATCTTTGGCCCACGCCTGCCGGACCTGCAGCGACGTCACCGGTATCTGGCGGACGATCAGTTCCACGCGCTGGCCTGGGCGATCGGGCAGGAACGGATCGAGACGGCGCTCGAACTCTACATCCACCTCAATCCGTACCAGTTCAGCTTGCCCTGGGACGTCGGGCTGCTCTGGTGGTCGCGCATCACGCCGTTGCTCGATCGGACGCCGGTGACGAGTGATCTGGTAGCGGTGGCATTGGTGGAGGCGGGCCGCACCCTCTATGGCGTCGGCTCACTCGAGGCCAGTGATGAGGCGTACGCGCGGGCGTACCAGATTGCGAAGACCAACGGCAACGCGAACGAGATGGCGATGACGTTGGCGCGGCGCGGGGAAGTGTTGCGCGGGTTGGCTCGTCCTGAAGTGACGAACGACCTGATCCGCGAGCTTCGTGCGCTCAGTGCGGCAGTTTCGGAGCCGTTCGTCCGCTACACTGTTTTCACTGAGCTCGGTGCCCAGGCGATGTTCGCCGGTGAACTCGATCAGGCTCGCGCCGATTTCGAAACGGCGCTGATGCTGACGCGAGCCGCCCACGCCTCGGCCCACGAGGCGAACGCGCTCCACTTCCTCGGTTACGTCGCGGCGCTGGCGGGCGAACTCGATCGGGGCCGCGATGCCTTTCAACGTTCGATCCGGCTCTTCAATAGCGGACCGGAAACGCAACGGCTCTCCTCGCTGCACGGATTGGGTCGCGTCGAATTGCTGGCCGGGCATTTGGCCGGCGCCTACGATGCCCTGAGCCAGGCGCTGGCCGGCCGGCAAGCGCGCAGTGAAACGCTGCAAGTGCGGCTGATTCTGACCGATCTGGCGCTGCTGGCGCGCGCGAGCGGGCGGCCCCGGCTCGCGGCCGAGTGGTTGGGGGCGGTCGGACTCGATGCCGCGTTGCTCTCACCAAAGCGCTTCTTTGCTGACCGGTGGATCGAAGCGATCGATCGGCTCCGCGCCGAACTCGGCGTTGGGGAATTCGAGCGCGCGCTGGAACGCGGCCGTTTGATCGGCCTCGCCGAGGCGGTGGAATCGGCGCTGGCGTTTGCAACGCCTTCGGCGGTCCAGATCGATGCCGAACAGGCGGAATCTGCCCACCTCAGCCCGCGCGAACTCGAGGTGCTGCGGCTCATCGTCGATGGCGCGTCCGATCGGCAGATTGCGGAAACACTCTTCATCTCCCCGCTCACGGCCACCCGGCACGTCAAGAACATCCTGCACAAGCTGGACGCACCCACCCGCACTGCCGCCGCCATGCTGGCGGTACGGCGGGGGATCATTCGTACTGATTCATAACCTGGCCTTGGGGAATACCCTAATCAGGGTATTGGGTGACTATTCGTTATCGACAATCATGCTCCCAGACTCCTGACAACGATTCGCTCACAACCGGTGTTGACCGGCGGCCTACTGGTGATGACGCAACGCTCTGGATGGTGACGGCATGGCAGTAATCCCAGGCGCGCTGACTACTCGATGCGAACCGACCCGCGTGACAACCCGCCCGCGGGTGGCGGAATACGATCTGGTCGATCTGGGGAGTGTGCAGCGTGACGCCAACGAATCGACCAGATTGTTGATGCCGAAATCGATCGATGCCGCCGGGCGCGTGCTCGGCAACCGGGTCAACGCCGACGGTTCGGAAGCGCCGTTTCTTGCCTCGACCGCCGGCGCTAACGAACTGCCCGCCCCCGATCGATCGACGCGGGTGACGGCCGCGATCGGCGCGGGTTCGTTTGTTGGGAGAACCGGGGGCTACGCCGGCGTTTGGGCCGCTGGCGCGTGGCGCGAGCTGCCGCTGCCCGAATTGCCGGATGAGCGGTGTCTCGCCTCCTTCGCCGGCGCGGCCGAGGACAGCGGTTGGATCGCTGGTTGGATGGTTCCAGAGGCCGGCGGCACGCTGCCACTCGTTTGGGAAGCTGGCGTCGCGCGCATCCTGCCGCCGGTGGGCGATCTCACCGGTGCCTGGCCGGTGT
>JADLGF010000269.1 GCA_020849415.1 Thermomicrobiales bacterium | reverse complement strand
AGAGACGCAGCAGATCCGAGCGGGTGACGATGCCGACCAGCTTGCCATTGCGCACCACCGGCACGCGCCGGATACCGTGCACGCCCATCAGCGCGGTCACCTGATCGGCGCTGGTTTCATCGCCGACACTGATGACATTCCGGGTCATGATCTCGCCGGCGGTTCGGCCCGGCTTGCTGATCACATCGAACTCCGACACGATCCCGATCAGGATGCCATCGGCATCGACCACGGGCAGGCCGCCGAACCCGTGATTGCGCAGTTCGTGTGCGACTTCTTCGACCGGTGAATCGGGCGTGGTAGTGACGATCTTGGTCGTCATCACTTCGGCGATGCTCAGGGTGTCGGGTCGGGTGCTGTTCTTCATCGTGGTCCCTCGTGTGTCCGGCTCCGCGCCGGCTTGTTCGCTGCGATCGGTGAACGCGCGTACGGGATTACCGCTCCTGGAGGTGGTGGTGCCGCAATTGCCCTTCGGTTTTCTCGTTCGGATCGATGATGAGATCGATCATCATCCAGAAGGTGCGGGTGTAGGGAAAGAGGATGAGCGGCATGATGATCGTCATCGGGATGAAGATGAGCTCCAGCGTGATCCATGACCAATCGGTGTAGACGAACGCGAGAACGAGCAGGATAAGCGGGATCAGCGCGGAGAACACGACGCCGAGGCCATAACCACCGAGAAAATAGCCTTCTTCCCGGTCGAAACGATAGGCGCAGGTTGGACAGGTTACGCGCAGTTCCAGGTAATTCTTGAAGATGCCTTTGGCGCCGCACTGCGGGCAGCGCCGGCTGATGGCGCGTCGGAACAGCGCCCAGGTGCGCGGCCATCCCTTCGGAGGGAGGTTGCGTTTGGCGGCCGGCTCGGCTGACGCGGTGTTCATTCTTATTCGGCGCTCCTGAAACCTGATGCGAATCGCCCGGTTCCGCCCGGACGTTTTGTTCTCCTATAGGGTACTCGGTTCCAGGCGGCGGGGAATTGCGTTCGTGCGCACTTCGTGGCGGGCGTCCAGTTTTCCGGCGGTTGGTTCGGTTACGGCGTGGTTTGGTGGCACGGTTGCGCTGTGCCATTTAGTCGGCTTCGGAGCTGGTCGCTACTAGCACGCCGCTGTTTTATCAAGTGTTTCAGGAGTTTTAGCGACGATTTCATTGACGATTTGTCACGATTGCTTGCGCTTGCCAAAGAAGAACATTTGTTCTATTCTCTTGGCAACGATGCTGTTTGACCAGGAGGTTGCGGAGCGATGATCGCAGCGGTGCGTATCCTTAATTTTTCGCTCCGGGTGGCGGTGCTCCAGCGACCGGAGCTCGATGGCGCTCCGCTGGTGCTCGGGCCGGTGCACGGCGAGCGCCCGAAGGTGCTCGATCGTACTCCGGAAGCCGCGACGCTCGGCGTAAAGCTCGGCATGACCATGCGCGATGCGATCGCCATTGCCCCCATGTGCGAGGTGATCAGCCTCAATCCGGTGCGCGATGATATCGAAGCCACCAGAATCCTGACCGCGCTCGAATCGCTCAGTCCGTTCGTTGAGCCCGATGCCGATGATCCGGGATGCTGGTACCTCGATCTGCATGGACTGGACCGCCTGCTGGGCGAGCCGGCCACGGTGGCCGGCCGGATCCTTAACCTCATCCCGTCCGTGCTTCGGCCCCGGATCGGTCTGGCGGACGGCAAGTTTCCGGCCCGGGTGGCGGCCGGCCGCGCCGCTCCCGGCCACTACGTCATGATCCCGCCCGAATTCACGACCCAGGCCCTGGCGACCGAGCCGATCGCATCGCTGCCGGCGCCGGTGGAACTGCTGCAACGCTTCGAACGCCTCGGCATCTCCACGCTCGGCGCGCTGGCCGGATTGGAACCAGGGGCGCTGGCGGCCCGCTTTGGTCCGGCCGGACGTCGCCTCCACGCGCTCGCCGCTGGCAAGGACAGGGAGGCCGTTGCTGCGAGCCGACCTCAGACTGTCATCATCGAGCAGCTCACGCTCCCCGACCCCACCGCCAGTCGCGACATTCTGCTCTACGCCCTGCGTCTGCTGGTGGCGCGAGCGTCCAACCACCCGGTGATCCAGCATCGCGGCGCCAGACGGGTGCGCATCCGGGCGATGTTCGAGCGGGGTGACGCCTGGGAAAAGCAGATTGCGCTCAAGGATCCGGCCCGGGGTGACCGGCTGTACGAATTGCTGCGGCTCCGTTTTCAGGCGCTCGAATTACCCCAACCGGTAGCGGAACTGGCGATCGAGCTTTCCGGGATGTCGGCCGAAGCCGCCCGGCAACAGTTGCTCGATGGCCTGCGGGTCAGCCGCAAATGGCCGTTGATCGAAGCGGCCCGGCAGCTGAAATCACGCTACGGCGCATCGCCCCTCTTCGAAATCGTGGAGGTTGAACCATGGTCAAGAATCCCCGAACGCCGGCACGCGCTGATGCCCTTCGATCCCTGAACCAGCCCCGGCCGATCCAGGTCGAGGCCGAACCGACCGCGCGGGACATCGCCCTGCCCCGGGTGGTGGTCGAACGTGGGCATCGCCACCGGATCGCGCGCATCGAGGAGTTCTGGACGATCGACGACGAATGGTGGCTGAGCCGGCCGATCCACCGGCATTACTACCGGGTGCGTCTGGAGGCGGGCTATGTGCAAACGATTTACCACGATCTCGCCCACAAATGCTGGTACACCCAACGATGACCTCGCACGGGGACACAGGGGAACGGCCGCGGCACTCAACCCGTGTAGGGGAGGGTCTTGTGCCCTCCCGCGGTCGCCTGCGGGCGACCGTCTCGTTACGCAGCACCGATGTCCCCGATGGAACCGTCCCGAATCGTAACGAGGTGGCCGGCCTGACGGCCGACGGGAGGGCACAAGACCCTCCCCTACACGATTAACGTGACTCCTCCGGCGAATATCGTCCGCAGTCCGTAGTTCACCATTTGCCAAAAGCCAACAACCATGAGCCAATACGTCGAACTCCATCTGCATAGCAATTATTCGTTCCTGGATGGCGCCTCCCGGGCGGATGAACTGATCGCGCAAGCCAAGGCGCTGGGCTACCATGCGATCGCGCTGACCGATCACGATGGCGTGCACGGGGCGCTCGAATTCGCCCGCGAGGCGCAGGGTGCCGAGATTCAGCCGATCACCGGCGCCGAACTCACGCTGGCCGATGGCAGCCATATCACGCTGCTCGCTGAATCGCGGCTCGGCTACCAGAATCTCTGCAAGCTCATCACCGCCGCCCACCGCACCGTGCGCACCAACACCCCGGCCTGGCTGAGTGAGGACGAAACGACGAGCTGGGCCGATCAACAGGATGCTGACGACGACGCTCCCGGCCATTACCGCGATGCAGAGAACGCGCCCTGGCTCGATCCGCTCATCCTGCGCGATTACGCAGCCGGCCTGATCCTGCTCACCGGTTGCCGGCGGGGACCGCTCACCCGCCTGATCGAGCAGGGTGAATTTCAGGAGGCGCGGCGGCAACTCCGCCAGTTCATCGAGTGGTTCGGCCGTGACAACGTTTTCGTCGAGCTGCAGCACAACTTCGTGGCCGGTGACGCCGGCCGGATCGATCGGCTCGTCGCCCTGGCCGATGCCGAAGGCGTGCCCTACGTCGCCACCGGGAATGTCCACTATCACGAGCGTGAGCGGCACCGCCTGCAGGATGTGCTGGTGGCGATCCGCCATCGCACCACGCTCGATGGATCGCACCGGCAGCGCCGCCCGAACGCCGAATTCGCCCTCGTGGCGCCCGAGGAGATGGCGCGCCGCTACCGCCGCTATCCGGAGGCGATCAGCAACACCCTGCGGATCGCCGAACGCTGCGCCGCCTTCGATCTCAATGTCGATCTCGGCTACACCTTCCCGAACTATCCCTGTGAACCGGGAGAAACGCCGGATGATGCGCTGGCCCGAATTTGCTCCGGACCATTTGCCGAGCGCTATCCGCCAGCGAGTCCGCGCCGCGCGGATGCGGAAGCGCGTTTGGCTGAGGAACTCCGGCTGATCGAGCACCACGGCCTGGCCGGCTTCTTCCTGATTCATCACGATCTGCTCGTTCTTGCCTACGAAGTGGCGGCCGAAGTGCGCAGCGCCGATCATGCCCGCACCATCTCCCCCCTGCCGCCGGGCCGGGGGCGCGGCTCATCGGTCAGTTCGATCGTCTGTTACCTGATCGGCCTCTCGCCGGTCGATCCGCTCGAACACAACCTGTCACTCGGCCGCTTTTTGAACGAACAGATTAGCTCGGTTCCCGATATCGATCTCGATTTTCCGCGCGATATCCGCGAGGAATTGCTGGCCCGCATTCACGCCGATTACGGTGATCGAGCGGCGATGGTCTGCGCGTTCGCGACCTACCGCCTCCGTTCGGCGGTGCGGGATGTCGGCAAGGCGCTCGGTCTTCCCCTCCCCGATCTCGATCGGATCGCTCGCCTCAGCGAGCCCTGGGACGCCCGCGCGATCTCCTCGGAACTCGACAAGATTCCCGGCTTCGCGAAGCGGAAAGAAACGCCGCCCTGGAGCCACCTGGTCGAACTTGCCGCACAATTGGCCGGATTTCCACGCCATATCAGCCAACATTCGGGCGGCATGATCGTTTCCTCCGGCCCGATGACCGATCTGGTGCCGGTGCAACCGGCCGCGATGGAGGGGCGCTTTCTCTGCCAGTGGGATAAGGATTCGTGTGATT
>JADLGF010000268.1 GCA_020849415.1 Thermomicrobiales bacterium | reverse complement strand
CTCGGAGTGACGGGACCGGTGGTGAAGAGCGGTCGTCACCTCTGTTTTCCAGGTGGGGTGGCGAGGCGCGGTTCATGTCAGCGCTGAATGACGGAGTTGTTGTCGACGGTGATTGGCAACATCAGCGGCAACCGCTTTAGAACAGGGTTTTCAAACCTGTGCAATCAACCACCTCTCAACCGAGGCCACGCACACCATCACCCGGAACCCGGAACCCGGAACCCGGAACCCGGAACTTTGTCCTAGGTCGCCGTCGCCCAATCTTCCTGCACCCGGCCGAGGACGCCGGGTTCGTTCAGGAGATCGATCACGCTCCAGGCCATCATCCTGATAGTGTCGCGAAGGTACGACTCCGCGGCCGCCTGCTCGCCGGCCGCGACCGCAAAGCCGGGCGTGTGCGGACCGGTCACCGCGCCCGGGATCGGCATCCCCGGTTGGATGCCCGGCATGATCTGGGTGATGTTGCCGAAGTCGCTCGATGCGGAAACTCCGGGCATCGGCGGCGCCAGCTTGATGCCGAGTTCCTGCATGTTCACCTTTACGAGTTCCTGCAGGGCCGGCACCTGCTTGTCTTCCATGTAGTACGGCTTCTCCACCCGCTCACCGATCGTGAAGCGCGTCTCGATCGTGCAGCCGATCGCCGCGGCCGATCCCTCCGCCACCTGGATCACCTTCTGCAGCGTCTCCTCGACCGTCGTCCACTTGTCGGCCCGGACCTGGAATTCGATCTCGGCAAAGCCGTGGATGATGTTCGTCGCCGCGCCGCCGTGACTGATCCGGTTCGAGATATTGACATCCTTCGGCAACCGCTGGCGGAGACCGTTGACCCCGACGTACGCCATCACCAGCGCGTCGAGGGCGTTGATGCCGTAGGTCGGGTTCGCGGCGCTGTGCGCTTCCCGGCCGTGGAATTCGATCGTCACCTTGCTGGAGGCAAGGTAGCCGCCGGTGACACCGGCGCCGATATCGGGCATCGGGTGGGTCATGATCGCCGCCGCGACGCCATCGAAGGCGCCCTTTTCGATCATGACGATCTTGCCGCCTCCACCCTCCTCGGCCGGGGTGCCGAAGAGCTCGACCGCGCCGTTGAGATCGTCCTTGATCGCCTTCAACGCAAGGAAGGTGCCGACAGCCGACGAGGCGATCAGGTTGTGGCCGCAGGCGTGCCCCATCCCGGCCAGCGCGTCGTACTCGGCCAGCACCGCGATCCGTGGGCCATCGTTCGAGCCCGGCACCGTCGCGTGCAGCGCGGTTTCGAGTCCGGCGATGCCGTGCTCGACCGGCACGTTGTGTCCTTCGAGAGCGGTCATGATCCGCTCGGTGGCGTAGCGTTCCTCGTAGCCGAGTTCGGGGTGATCCCAGATGTCCTTGGCGAGCGCCGTCAGCTCCGGCAAGAGTTCATCGACCCGCGCCGAAACCTGCGCCTTGAGTTCCTCGATCGATTTCCCGGTCATTGCTGCTCCTCCAGGACGTGCGGCTGATGCAGCATGATCTACCACGAATCACCGGAATCCTGCAGGCGGGGGGCAGATCTCGACGGCAAATACCGTCCGATGCAGGGCACTCGAACGGTAGAGGAACGGTGTTCGAGGTTCCGCGTTTCGCGTCTGAAGAGGCCCCTTCGCACGCGGAACGCTGAATCGGGAACCCGTACCCGTCGCCTCTGCTAGACGTTGAAGCGGAACTCGACGACGTCACCGGGGCGCATGATGTACTCCTTGCCCTCGGTGCGCACCTTGCCGGCGGCCTTGGCCGCGACAACCGATCCCGCCTCGATCAGCGCATCGAAATCGACCACCTGGGCCGCGATAAAGCCGCGCTCGAAGTCCGTATGAATCACGCCGGCCGCCTTGGGGGCGGTATCGCCCTGATGGATCGTCCACGCGCGCACTTCCTTCGGGCCCGCCGTCAGATAACTCTGCAGGCCGAGGATGTCGTACGCGGCGTGAATCAGCTGGGAGAGGCCGGTTTCGCTGACGCCGTATCCCGCGAGCATCTCCGCCGCGTCATCCGCGTCGAGGCCGCGCAGCTCTTCCTCGAGTTTGGCCGAAACGAAGACCGCTTGTTGCGGCGCTACCAGGTCACGCAGGGCCTGCTGCCGGCCGGCATCCAGCAGTGTCTCTTCATCGACGTTGAACACGTAGATCACCGGCTTGGCGGTGAGCAGATGCAAATCGTAGATCGCCTCGGTATCCAGATCCGGCAGCGATGAGAGCAGCGTGCCGGTATCGAGGTGCGCTTTCAGGCTCTGCAGATAGTCAATGCCATCCTGGGCCTTGGGGTTTCCCTTGAGTTCCTTTTGCAAGCGCTGCAATCGGCCGTCGATGGTCTGCATATCGGCGAGGCAGAGTTCAGTGTTGATCACCGCGATGTCGTCGATCGGGCTCACCTTGTTCCCGACGTGCACGATGTCGTCGTTCTCAAACGCGCGCACGATGTGGGCGATCGCCTCGCAATTGCGGATGTTCGCGAGGAACTTGTTGCCAAGACCCTCACCCTGGCTCGCTCCGGCCACCAGGCCGGCGATATCGACAAACGTGACCGTCGCGGGGAGGATGCGCTCGCTGCCGTAGATTTTGGCGAGCTGCGGCAGGCGCTTGTCCGGCACCGGCACGATGCCGGTGTTCGGCTCGATGGTGGCGAACGGATAGTTCGCGGCGAGAATGTCGTTGTCGGTCAGTGCGTTGAAGAGCGTGGATTTCCCGACGTTCGGCAAACCGACGATTCCGATAGAGAGGCTCATTCAATCCAATCCCGATGCATGCGAACGGACTGGGCGCGTCGCCCAGTCCGTTCTGGAAATAATGATGGCTTGCGGTGATCAGGGTCAAGGCCCGGCGAGGGCGCCTGCACAAGACGTGGGTGTTGATCAGGGCATATCTGCCGGCAGCGTGTACATCTCGGTGAAGACGGGCCAAAAACCGAGGCGATGCGCGATCGATCGGGAGGCGATATTCGATGGGGCCACCGAGTAATACGGCAACCCGCCCCGCTCCAGGATCGCCGCCGATACCCGGCTGACAATCGCGTGTCCGAGTCCGGTGCCACGCGCCTCCGCTAACACATCGACCGCGATCTGCCAGAAGCCGGGCGCTTCTTCCGTCGCTTCAGCAACCGCAATCAACCGTTCTCCGTCATACGACACCCCCGCCAGATGAGCGTTCTCATGACGATAGGGCGGAAACGTCAGCGCGATCGGAAATCCGGGGGTGTTCTCCAGCGCGAGCACCGCCTCCGT
>JADLGF010000267.1 GCA_020849415.1 Thermomicrobiales bacterium | reverse complement strand
TCATCGTGCATCAGTCACCGGTTCCTGTTCGTCATGACATATCGCTACCCACCGGGGGTAGTACACTCAACCGTGGACTATACGAGCGTTCACGCGTCCAGTCGAACGCTTCACGGAGATAAAGGAACACTGATGAGTTCGTCGAACGGGCACCAGGAGCTGACGCGAGACGCCATCATGGCGGCGCTTCAACCGGTGCAGGAGCCGGAAATCGGCAAAAGCATCATCGATCTCAAGATGGTTTCGTCGGTCGAGGTGAACGGCCGGCACGTTTCGCTGCACATCGAGCAGGCGACCCCGGGCGATACCACCCGCCGCCAGCTCGAAGACGCGATTCGCTCGACCCTCGACGCCACCTTCACCGGTCTCGGCGCCGTTTCGATCACCTTTTCGACCAAGGTCAAGGCGAGCGGCTCCGGCCGGAGCGACGCCCAGCCGATCAAGGGTGTCAAGAACACGATCGCCGTCGCCTCCGGCAAGGGTGGCGTCGGCAAATCGACCGTCGCGGCCAATCTGGCGGTGGCGCTGGCCCAATCTGGCGCGAGCGTCGGCCTGCTCGATGCCGATGTCTACGGTCCGAGCATCCCGCTGATGTTCGGCACCAACGACAAGCCGCTGATGCGCAACAACAAGATCGTGCCGATCGAGCGCCACGGCGTGCACCTGATGAGCATCGGCTTCATTCTCGATCCGGAGAAGGCGCTGATCTGGCGCGGCCCGCTGGTCGCCCAGCTGATCAACCAGTTCCTGAACGATGTCGAATGGGGCGAGCTCGATTACCTGATCATCGATCTCCCGCCCGGCACCGGCGATGTCCAGTTGACGCTGGTGCAGAAGATTCCGATCTCGGGCGCCGTGATCGTTACCACCCCGCAGGAAGTGGCGGTGGCCGACGCGGTCAAGGGCCTGAAGATGTTCCAGGAAGTGAAGACGCCGGTGCTCGGCATCGTTGAGAACATGAGCGGCTTCGTCTGCCCGAACTGCAACGAGATTCACGACATCTTCGGCACCGGCGGCGGCAAGGATACGGCCGAGAAGTACGAGGTGGAACTCCTCGGACAGGTGCCGATCGAGCCAGCCGTGCGTATCGGCGGCGACGACGGTGTGCCGGTGGTGGCGACGCACCCCGAGTCGGTGACCGGTCAGGCGTTCGCCCATCTCGCCCGCCGCGCGGCGGCCCGCCTCGCCGCCGACGCCATCTCCAAACCCCGCAAGCCAACGATCATGCTGAAGACGGTCCGCTAACGAGGCAGCCGAGGCGTGAGGTTCGAGGCGTGAGGCGTGAGGGACTGGATGCCCGGACTCCGAACTTCGTTCTCCTCACGCCTCCCACCTCATGCCTCGCGCCCCAGCAGCAGGACCGCGTAGACCGCCAGCCAGTGTTCGACCATGTAGTCGCTGCCGCTGACGTGCGGCAGCGCGGCGTGGGCGTGACGTTCCGCTGAATCGAGCAGCGATTCGATGCGGTTGTCCCCGGTAGGGAGCCGATCGGCGAGCACCGTCATCGCCCAGGCGCGGCTGAGATTGAGGCCGTGCAGGTGGGCGATCGAGCCTTCCGATGGGTCCGAGACCTCCGCCAGCACGAACGTCTCCCTAGCCAGATTCGGCAGGTAGCGATCGAACCAGGGGCTGAACGCTTCGGCAGGCAAGGCTTTGCTCATCAGGACCGCCTCGGTCAGCACACCTGAGAGGAAATCGGTGCCGGAGGGCTCGTACGCAACCGGCGCGTCGACATCATTCAGGAACCAGCCGATCGCCGAACCGTTAATCGCATCGAGGAGACGGCGGTCGCCATGTCCGGCCCGGTGCTCGGCGTAGCGATAGGCGAGCGTGAGTCCGAACGCGGTGTTCTGGTGAACGCCGTGCCGGACCGGATAGGTCAACTTCGGCAACCAGGCGATCAAGCCCTCCTCGAAGTAGCTCGCCAGCTGTTCGAGCAGTGCGGACCAGCGCCGCGCGTCGGGGTCGTCCCAGGTCGCCAGTTCGACCGCCAGGGTCAGGTACCAGCCCCAGCCGTAGGGGCGCTCCCAGCCGCCGTGGAAGGGCAGATCGAAAAAGGCGCGCTCGGTCGCCATGTTCTCCGGGGTGATCAGGGCATCGATGATCGCCCGCGCGCCGGAATCGACGGTCTCCTCCGGAAAAAGCCGCAGCAATCGCACCGCCACCCAGTGCATCTCGACGCAGGAGTGCCAGTCGAATGACCCGTAAAAGGCCGGGTGCTGCTCCCGGTAGAGCGGGATCGGCGTGTCATCGGTCGGGATATTGAACGCGTAGACCGGATAGGTCTGGGTGGCGCACCGCATGGCGGTGTCGACATACTCCGCCGCCTTCTCCCGCAGCAGTCCCCACCTCACCGCCTGATCGAACGCCATGGTTCTCCCTCCTCCGTTCACACTGCACAAGTCAATGCGAATACTACGGCGCATCCCGGAGTCCATGGCTTTTATTGCCGGTTTGGGCTTGGTGAATCGAAGCGCTAGACCGTGAGGAGGCCGCGGCGGGTGGCGAGGGTGACCGCTTCGGCGCGGCTGGAGGCGCCGAGCTTGCCGAGCACCGAGCCGACGTGGAATTTGGCGGTGTGTTCGCTGATGCCAAGTTCGCGGGCGATGCCCTTGTTCGGCAACCCCTCGGCGATCAGCGCCAGCACCTCCCGCTCGCGGGGTGTCAGCAAACCGGCGTCGTGCGGATCGAGTTCCGGTGTGGATGCATTGATTGAAGAGAGCAGGCCGGGTGCGATCACCGTCAAACCCTGCGCCACGGCTCGCACGGCGGCGGCCAATCCGGCGCCGTCGATGTCGCCCGGCAGGTACCCGCCCGGGAATGCGAGGAATGACGGTTCGAACTGATCGAGTTCGCCGCCGATCAGGATCAGCGGCGCGTCCGGAAAGCGATCGGCCAGATCGTCGAGCGCGTTATCAGTCAGGGTGCCGGCGTCCGCCACGATCAGATCGGGCGGCTCGGTTTCCACGACCGATTCCGTGATCGGCTCGATGTCCGCTTCGTAGGCGAGCAGCGCGGTCAGGCCGGCGCGCAACGCCGGGTAGCCGGCGACGATCAGCACGCGCAACCGCCCGGCCGGATCGTCACTCATAAGCGTGCGCCCGTTTCAACGAACAATCCGGGACTCCTTCCGACAATTCCGCGGCAAAGATACCGCGCCGCCCGACCCGAAGCCGGGCGGGCGACGCGGTGTCGAAACCGAAGCGCGATCAGGCGCGGTCGCCGACCTTGACGCTGATCGTGGTCAGCGTGCCGCCGCGCAGGAGGATCACCGGCACCGCCGTGTCGATGACCTCGCTCGTCAGCGCCTCCTGGAGCGAATCGACCGAATTGACCGCTGTGCCGTTGACGCTGAGCAGGATGTCCCCGACCAGCAGGCCGGCGTTGGCGGCCGGACCGTTCGACTCAAGATTGACCACCAGCAGCCCGGCCTCCTGACCGGCCAGTTCCGCCTGCGGCTCCGGCAGACGGACCGCCTGGGCGCCGACGCCGAGGTAGCCGCGACGCACCTTGCCGTGCGAGGCGAGCGACTCGACCACCGAATCGATCAGGTCGATCGGCAGGGTGATGCCGCCGAAGCGGCCGAGGGCGGAGGTGTTGAGCCCGGCGATCTCACCCGCAGCGGTCACGAGCGGGCCGCCCGAAAACCCGGGCAGCATGGTGACATCGGCGCGAATGAAGCTCTCGATCTGCGGGCCAAACCCGCCCCACGGGCCGGGACCGCGACCAGGACCGAAGCCACGGCCGGGACCAAAGCCGCCGCGACCGCCCGGGCCACGCCGGCCGGGGCCACCGTGGTGATGGCGTCCGCCGTGATGATGGCGCCGCCCGCGTCCGAACTCACCCTCGGTGGTGCTGACGATGCCGAAGCTCGCCATCGGGCCGTTGCCGCCCGGTCGCCCGACTGCCAGCACGATGTGGCCCGGCTTGATCTCCGCCTCGGATAGCGCGGCGGGGACGAGGGCGTCAGATTCGACCTTGAGCAGGGCGATGTCGGTGCCGGGATCGCGACCGGCGATGGTCGCCGGCAGTTGCGTGCCGTCCGGCAGGGTGATGGTGATCTCGTCGTCCCACTCGACCACGTGGTTGGCGGTGACGATCAGGCCCGGCTTCCAGACGATGCCGCTGGCCGGGAAACGTCGCCGCGCGTTGACGGTGACGGTGGACGCGGCCGCGCGCTCGACGGCGGCGGCGAGGTCATCACTCAGGGATGACAAGGTGGTTGATGCAGTGTTGCTCATAAAATGAGCCTCCTTTCGATGATTGTTTGCATCTCGGTGTCGCGTTCTCCTTGCGACATCATCAGTATCGGTACCAGCGGTCGATCCGCCATCGCCAGGGTGAGCAGGCGCTCGACCCATCCATTCGGGCAGGTGGTGTCTTGACGACGGGCAGGTTGCCCGGCATCATCGCCGGAACACGATCACACAGAGAGGATCCCGGCCGGTGAAGATCGAAACCTTTGCGCTCGAACGGTGGATGACCCGCTGGGAGCTCGATGTCGCCTACGACATTGCCGAAAGCGGCATCTACCCGATGTCAACCCGCGAGCTCATCGATCTCGCCCCGGCGGGCGAACGGGCGGAGTTGCTCGACACGCTGCTCGATTACCGGCTCGGTTACAGCGAAGCGCGCGGCAGCGCCGGGTTGCGCGCGGAGATCGCTTCTACCTACGCGGGGGCGAATCCCGACCAGGTGCTGATCACCACTGGCGCCATCGAGGCCAACTACCTGCTCTTCAACACCCTGCTCGAGGCGGGCGATCACGTGGTGGCGGTCAATCCCGCTTACCAGCAACTCAACAGCGTGCCGAAAGCGATCGGCGCCGATGTCAGCCTCTGGAAACTCCGCGAGGAGAACGGGTTTCGCTACGATCTCGATGAATTTGAACGCGATCTGCTCCGGCCGAACACCAGGCTGATCGTGGTCAACACGCCGCACAATCCGACCGGTGCCATGCTCACCGACGCGGAACTCGATCGCATCTACGCTCTCGCCGAAGCGCGCGGCGCCTGGGTGCTCTGCGACGAGGCGTACCGCTGGCTCGATATGCCCGATGGCGAACCGCTGGCCCGGCCGATCGCGGAACGAGGTCCGCTCGGTATCAGCGTCGGCACCTTCTCGAAACCATTCGGCCTGCCTGGTCTGCGCATCGGCTGGATGGTCGCGCCGGAGGAGATCGTCGCGGCCTGCTGGGGAATGCGCGATTACATCACGCTCAGTCCCGGCAAGCTGAATGACGCCCTGTCGCTGCACGCGTTGCGGCATCGATCGCAGATCGTCACGCGCACGCAGGGGATCGTCCGGGAGAACCTGGCCGTCGCCAACGCCTGGTTCGATGAGTGGGGCGAACTGGTCGGCTGGACCCCGCCGCGCGGCGGCTTGCTGGCGCTGATGAACTACCGGCTCGATCTGCCGTCATCGGAACTGGCCGACAAACTGGCCGGTGAATACAGCGTGATGCTGGCGCCCGGCTCGGCGTTCGGCTTCGAACATCACCTGCGCATCGGCATCGGCCAACGCCCCGATCTCTTCAAAACCGGGCTCGATCAGACCGCCGATTGCCTGACGACGCTCCTTCGCGATGGTGTTGGATTTCGGGATGTCTGATATCGACGATCGCTTCGAAGCCTTTCTGGCCCACTCCGGCGGGGAGATGGTTGGCTGGAGTTTCTCTTCGATGACGACCGCCGGCCGGATGAGCGCCGAGCAGATTCCCTGGAGCTACGGCAGTCTGGTCATCCCGTTGATCGATAGTGCCACCGACATGCTCGATATGGGCACCGGTGGCGGCGAGATCCTCTGCAATCTTCGCCCGCTTCCGGCCAACACGCACGCGACCGAGGGGTGGATGCCGAATGTCGTCGTCGCGCGCGAGCGGCTCGAACCGCTCGGGGTGACGGTGCACGGCTTCGAGCGGGATGATGATCCGCTGCCGTTTGCCGATCATTCGCTCGATTTGGTGCTGAACCGACATGAATCGTACGATCCGGTCGAGTTGCGCCGGGTGCTGCGTCCCGGCGGCAATTTCATCACCCAGCAGATCGGCGGCCAGAACGATGCCGATCTGAATGAACTGCTCGGCACACCACCCGCGGAGGATTATTCCGATTGGACACTCGATCACGCCATGGAAGAGCTGAGCGCAGCGGGATTGCTGGTGGTCGACGGTCAGGAAGCCTTTCCGGCGACCCGTTTTTATGACATCGGCGCGCTGATCTTCTACCTGAAAGCGGTGCCGTGGCAGATCGAGGATTTTTCGGTCGAGAATCACCGGGTGCAGCTTTACGATATCCACCTGCTGATCGAGCAACAGGGGTGGCTGGAGGTCGGAGGTCACCGCTTCCTGATCCGCGCCGAAGCCCCCCGATAACGTGGTGATACAGGTGACTGCGGCACTCAACGATTCGTGTAGGGGAGGGTCTTGTGCCCTCCCGCCGGCCCTCTGGGCCGGCCGCCTCGTCGCGATTCATTGCGAATCCATTGGAAACACCATTGCCGCGGAAGGAGACGGTCGCCTGCGGGCGACCGCGGGAGGGCACAAGACCCTCCCCTACACGGATATGGTGCGATGCCTCTTGTAATTGAAGGGGACAATCTTGACGCGCTCCGGCAGATTCCAGATGATTCGATTCCCCTGATTTACATCGATCCGCCGTTCAACACCGGCCGATCGCAAACGCGTACCCGGATTCGCACCGAACAATCGGAGAACGGCGACCGGATCGGCTTCAAGGGGCGTCGCTATCTCACGACCCGGCTTTCCACCCGTGCCTATCTCGATGCCTGGGACGATTACCTCGAATTCATAGAACCCCGCCTGATCGAAGCGCACCGGGTGCTGGCGCCGAACGGCTCGCTCTACTTCCACATCGATTACCGCGAAGCCCACTACTGCAAACTGCTGCTCGACGGCATCTTCGGGCGGGAGAGTTTCATCAACGAGATAATCTGGGCCTACGACTACGGCGCCAGAACAACCAAACGCTGGCCCGCCAAGCACGACACGATCTTCTTTTACGCCAAGAACCCCGGGGACTACATATTCAACGCCGAGGCGATTGACCGCGAGCCCT
>JADLGF010000266.1 GCA_020849415.1 Thermomicrobiales bacterium | reverse complement strand
TCAGCCGGATTCACATGGCGCTGGCCGCCGCCGAGAAGTACGGCCGCAAGGTGGCCGTCGCCGGCCGGAGCATGGAGCAGAACGCCCGCACCGCCCGGCAGCTCGGGTACCTCGCCCCGGCCGAAGGGCTCTTCGTCTCGCTCGATGAAGCGTTGAAACTGCCGAAGGAGAAGCGCGTCATCGTGCTCACCGGCAGTCAGGGTGAAGCCGCCGCCGCGCTGGCGCGGATCGCCGCCGCCGAGCATCCGAAGCTGCGCGTCGGCGTCGGCGACACCGTCTTCGTCTCGGCCACGCCGGTCCCCGGCAACGAGGAGACCGTCACCCGCACGATCGACAACCTCTTCCGGCGCGGCGCCACCGTGGTCTACAGCGCCAAGGACAAGGGCGTGCACGTGTCAGGGCACGCCGGCCGCGATGAACTGCGCAAGATGATCGATCTGCTCAATCCGAAGTACGCGGTGCCGATTCACGGCGAATTCCGCCACATGGTGCTTTACCGCGATCTCTGCGCCGAGGCGGGCATCACGCCTGACCGTGTCTTCTTCCCCGAGATCGGTGGCGTAATCGAATTCACCAAGGACGGCGCGCGCACCCGCGGCCGGGTGCCGGCCGGCTCGGTCCTGGTCGACCGGATCGGCGAGCAGGGGCGCGGTCCGGTGATGCTGCGCAATCCGCAGACGATGACCGCGGAGGGGGTGGTGATCGTCACCATCGCCGTCAGCAAGGAATCGGGCGAACTGATCGCCGGCCCGGAGATCGTCGGTCGCGGCCTGAAGCCGGAGCTGAACGATGCGGCGCTCAGAGCGGCGGAAGGGGAACTGCGCAATCTGCTCGAACGGCAGGCAAAGGGCGAGGCCCAGAGCGGCTACCTGGTGCAGCGGACCAAGGAAACGGTCGGTCGCAGCCTCCTCCGTCGCAGCAAGAGCCGGCCGCTGATCCTGCCGGTGGTGCTGGCAATCTAACCAAAGCCACCGCCCGCCCACTTTGCAGGGGAGGGGTTTATGCCCTCCCGGTCGCCCGGAGGCGACGGTCTACCCCGTACGATTCGGGGCAGTTCCATCGGGAACACCACCGTGGCGGAACGAGACGGTCGCCTGCGGGCGACCGCGGGAGGGCACAAGACCCTCCCCTACACGATTTGCGTGTTTCTATTTCGTTTGATGGTGGGGAGGATGGATATGGGTGATCTGCTCGAATTGCTCGGGATCGAGACGCCGATCGTGCAGGCGCCGATGGCGGGGACGGCCACGCCGAAGCTGGCGATCGCGGTTTCGAACGCGGGCGCGCTCGGCTCGATCGGCATCGGCACCTCGCCAGTCGATCAGGCCCGCGCCGCGATTCGAGAGATTCGATCCGGCACCGACCGCCCCTTCCACGTCAATCTCTTCTGCGATCCGCCAGCGAACGAGAATCCGGTCCGGGATGAAGCCTGGCTCGAATTCCTGGCGCCGCAGTTCCACGCCTTCGGTGCGGTGCCGCCTGAATCGCTGGTCGACACGTCGCAGAGCTTTCTCGGCAACGACGTGATGCTGGCAATGATCCTTGAGGAACGGCCGCCGGTCGTCAGCTTCCACTTCGGACTCCCCGAAGCGGAGGTCCTGGCCGCGTTGAAGAACGCCGGCATCATCCTGATCGGCTGCGCGACAAATCTCGAAGACGCCCGGGTGATCGAAGCGGCCGGACTCGACGCGGTGATCGCGCAAGGGATCGAGGCGGGCGGTCACCGGGGCCTCTTCGATCTCGATCGTCCCGACGAAAAACTGGGCACGTTCGCGCTGACTCGCCTGCTGGCGCGCGAACTCACCATCCCCGTGATCTCGGCCGGTGGGGTGATGGACGGCGCGGGGATCGCCGCCTGCCTGGCGCTCGGGGCCCAGGCGGCCCAGCTCGGCACGGCCTTCATCGGCTGCCCGGAATCGGCCGCTTCGGACGATTACCGGCGGGCGCTGCTTGGACCGGACGGCGCCAGCACCACCCACACCGCCGCGATCTCCGGCCGACCGGCGCGCGGTATGGTCAATCACTTCATGCGCGAAACGGCGCGGCCCGATGCCCCGGAGATTCCTGACTATCCCCTCGCCTACCACGCCTACAAGTCGCTGAGCGCTGCCGCGCTCGCCGCCGGCAATCACGACTACGGCACCCGCTGGGCCGGTCAGGGCGCGATGCTCTCCCGGTCCATGCCCGCGGCCGAGTTGGTTGAAACGCTGAAATCAGAAATGTCGGCGGCTCGAACGCGCATTCCGAACTGAACGCAATCCGGGCAGGGCTGCACGCTCCTGATTCCGGAAGATGTCGGGTTATTCGCGATCGCAGAGGTGGGCGTCGCAGGCGCCGGAGGGGGCATTGACCCAACGTTCGGCCCAATGGCCGATGGCGTCCATCACCTCGTCGAGCGCCTCGCCCTTTTCTGTCAGCCGGTACTCGATCCGGACCGGCGTTTCCGGCGTGACGATGCGCTGGATGATGCCCTCGTGCTCGAGCTCTTTCAACCGCTCGGAGAGCAGGCGATCGCTCAGGCCTGGCACCATCGCCGCGATTTCGGTGAATCGGCAGCGATCAGCCTGCAGGGAGCGCAGAATCGCGCCCGTCCACTTCTTTCCAATCAGTTCGGCGGCCAGATGAAACCGCGGACACACGGTTTCCGGCGCGCCAACCTTCACTTCGGTTGCCATGGCGCAGATTATCTCCCAGATCGAGTGCGCCGCAAATCGCCCGGGTGGTTGACACGTCACCCGAAATTGGGTACAGTCTCTCACATTGCGTAAGTCACTCGCAAATGATTACCGAATCGTTCGGTAATCGCGAGTGTGAAACATAACAGAAATCAGGGGGACTATCCGATGACCGCAACCTGGACGATCGATCAATCGCACTCGCTGGCCGAATTCTCGGTTCGCCACATGATGGTCGCCACCGCCAAGGGGCAATTCCAGACCATCACCGGCACCGCCCGGTTCGATGAGGGCGATCTCACCACCGCGAGCGTCGAAGCCACGATCGATGTCGCCAGTATCACCACCCGCGACGCCAAGCGCGACGAACACCTGCGCAGCGCCGACTTCTTCGAGGTCGAGGCACACCCCACGATCACCTTCAAGAGCACCGGCATCACGAAGAAGCGCGACGACCGGTTCGACATCGCCGGCGATCTGACGATCCGCGGCGTCACCCGCTCGGTCGTGCTCGACACCACATTCAACGGCATTGGCACATCGCCGTGGGGTACCTCGGTCGCCGGTTTCGAGGCCGAAACCGAGATCAACCGCAAGGATTTCGGACTCGAGTGGAACGTCGCCCTCGAAACCGGCGGCGTGCTGGTCAGCGACAAGGTGAAGATCCACCTCGAAGTCGAACTGATCAAGCAGGGCTAAGAACAAATCGAGAAGCGCCGCGTCCTCATCCGGGACGCGGCGCTTTTCATTTCCTCGCAGAGACCACCAAAGTCACTCAGTCCCGGAGGGACTTCCGTTTCATAGCCCTGTATTTCAATGCAGGGGCCACCGAACGCCCGCGTCCAGTCACCCAATCACTCCCACAATCCCGACGCCTGCATTGCCGCGAGCAACGCCTGCTGACGATCGAGGGCACCCTGATATCGAGCGTGGGCGGCGGGATCAGGATCGATCACCGGCCGGCCCGCCACCGGATCGAACGCGCCGCTCAACCCGTCGATTACTCCCTGCGATTCGAGCGCCAGCACCGCCGCACCCCGGGCCGCCGTTTCGTCGGTCGAGGCGAGGATCGTCAGCGGTGCGCCGAGCGCGTCGCAGGTGATCCGCTGCCAGGCCGGCGATCCGAGCAACGCACCGCCGTTCGCCACCACGGCGTGATCCGCCGTCATCTGCGGCGCCAGCAGGCGATACAGCAACGCCAGCCGCAACGACACCGCCTCCAGCCCCGCCCGCAGCAGCGCTTCCGGCGTCATCGCCAGTGACACGCCCGCGATCACACCGGTGACGTCATCACTCCAGAGCGGCGCCCGCTCGCCGGCGAGGAAGGGCAGGATCGTCAGGCCGTGCGCGTCCGGCGGCACGTCCCGGAAGGCGCCGAGCGATTCGTCCCCGATCTCCAGACCGGTCAGCTTGCTGATCCAGGCGGGCACGCTGCCGCCGTTGGTGATCGCCGCTCCGATCACGACCCGTTCCGGATCGATCCGGTAGGCCCAGAGTCCCTCCGGCACCACGAATGGCTCGCCGATCGCCGCCGGCACGATGCCCCGGACCGCGCCGGTCGTCCCGACCGTCAGCGCCATCCGTTCAGCCGACGTCGCGCCGCTGCCGACATTGGCGCAGGCGCCATCGCCGACCGGCGGATACCAGGGGAGTTCAGCCAGTTCCGGCCAGCGGGTCGACCAGGGCGAACGCAGACCGGTCATCGCCGCGCGTCGTGTCC
>JADLGF010000265.1 GCA_020849415.1 Thermomicrobiales bacterium | reverse complement strand
CGGACGATCTCGTCGCCATCCGGCAGACCGTTGAGCAGTTCATCGCCTGCAGCAACGCCGGCGAGCCGCTCCGCGTCTACGCGCTCTACACCGATACCTACCTGCAACGTTTGCTGAGCCGGGAGCGGCCGGTGATCGATGCCGATCGCTACAACGCGCTCGCCACGCCGATACCGGCGGAGGCAGGAACCGGCGCCGAACTGATCGAGATCAGCGGCGCACGCCGGATCGTGATGACCGGGCAACTCGGCGCGCTGGTAACGATCGCCTACCCCTCGGTGCCGGAACCAAAAACCTTCTTCTTCACCTTCCGCTCGATCGACGGCGCCCTGCGCATCGATGACATTCTTGGTGAGATCACCTTCAGCCTCCCCTGATGCACGGGCATCTAGCACAAGGGCGGGTTGACGCCGGGCGAAGCGCATTGGTATCGTCGCCTCCACGCGCAAGCGAATTCAACGCAGAGGATCGAATCCCGCCCATCCTGGTCCAGCCGGGAGCGGGTGAAGAGTGAGGCCAGAGTGACTCGGAACGGGCGCCATCGCGCGTATTGGCTGATCGCCATCGTCAGTCTCGCGACCTTCGCGGTCGCCTGCGGCCGGGCCACCGAGGCCGATATCAACGCGGCGCTCGGCATCACCCCGACCCCAACGATGAGTACCGACGACATCGCCACCGCCACCGCCGAGGCGGCCGCGAACGCCACCCGCGTTGCGGAGGGCGGCGAGGATGCCGCCGCCCAGGACACCACGAACCTGGCGTCGCTTGGCAACGCCATGATCGGCCGCACGACCTTCCTGTCCAACTGCACGGGTTGTCACGTTGCCAACGGCAGCGGCGTCGCGCCGCCGTTGCCGGGGGCGAACGGACTCGCGGCGCCGCTCACCGATACGCAGCTCTACAACACGATCCGCGATGGCGCGAATCACGGCGCTGATATCGGCGGACCGGGCGCCAAAGCCAATCTCACCGACAAGCAGATCTACGACATGATCGCGTTCATCCGCGCCCAACCGTAACCTGGCGGCAGACGACCGCGCTTGATGATGCAAACCAACGCAATAACCGTGCAGGGGAGGGTCTTGTGCTCTCCCGCGGCCGCCCGCAGGCGACCGTCACCGTTCGCGGCAATCGGGTTCCCATTGGAACGGCACCGAATCGTAACGAGGTGGCCGGCCCTTTGGGCCGGCGGGAGCCCACAAGGGACTCCCCTACACCGGCTTGGCGTTCCCCCAAATGAAGAGAGGCGCCGATTGGCGCCTCTCTTGCTGTTCGATTTGGGTTTCGGGACTACCGGATGTTGCCGCAGGCAAGCGGCTCCTCGTAGTCCTCGCTGTCGGGATCGATGACCGTGACCGCGTATTCACCGATCAGGGAATCGGGGGTGACGCGAATCCGCGCCGAGACCTCGCCCTGCTCATCCAGCTCACCGATCTCATAGGCAGGTTCGCCGGCGGGCCGGCGGCAGGTGCCTTCCTGCAGCACCACGAGCAGGCCGGGTTCGCCACCTTCGATCACGACCGTGACGCGCGAGCGAGAAGAACCGGAGGCTTCGATGGTCGCTTCGCCCTCGAAGTCGCCGGTGAGGCTCACGACGATCGTGCCGTCATCAGCCGGCTCTTCCTCGTCGATCGGTTCCTCGTCCTCGATCACCTCTTCATCGTCATTGCCGGCGCCGCTGCCGCCGCCGCTGACATCGATGCCGGCGAGCAGGGCAATCCGGCCCTCGATCGCATCGTTGTACTCGGCATCGCGAGCGTAGTGCTCGATCAGGATCATCGATTCGCCCTCGACGATCGGGCGGCACTCGATGTAAACGGTGATTTCCGCCGGCTCATCGAATTCGTTGTCGGCCGGGCCGTTATCGTCGAGCAGAACCACGGCGTAGTAGCCATCGCCGTTCGAGGTGCGGCCACTGATCGGCTCGTCGTCCTCATCCTCGGCGATGCCGACGAAGTCGTAGCGCGTCGAAACCTCATCGAAGTAGGCGATGTCGTGCTCCACACATTCCTGCGGCGTGTCGGTCGATTGACCGGCGAACATCAGCACCTGGGTGCGGCCATCGACGAAATCGATGATTTCGACATCGGAAAGGCCGAGTGAGTTGTAGTCCTGGCCGGTCTGCGTGACGTCGCGAAGCTCCCAGACGTCCGGATCGAAGGTGACGGTGAATCCGTAGAGTTCACTCTCCGCAACCCCCGCGTCACCACTCGTGCCGTTATCGACCCCGGTGCCGCCCTCTTCGTCCTCCTCATCGATGACGGCTTCCTCGCCGCCGAGGTCGTAGAGGGAGATCCGGCTCACCGGAACGATATCGCCATCGACCTGGGTCTCGGTGAAGATGCCGGACGAGAGCGCGATCCGGCCGCCGCCCGGATTGCTGCTGATATCGACGAGCGCGATCGCTTCACCGCCGATCGCGAAGGCCAGTTCATCGCCGATGACCGCGATTTCGACGTTGTAGCGGGAGCCCTCTTCGGCCGGGAAAAGTTCGGGATCGATGTCGCCGGCGGCGAGGCGCCCCTCCTCATTGAACAGATTCCAGCGCGCGTTATCGTCGCCGTCCGAGATGAAGACCAGGTTCAGGTACGGATTATCCGTGCCCTGATCCCGGAAGTAGATGCCGAAATCGAATGGATGATCGTTGCTGTCGCGCGGCGCCACGGCCCGGAAGGTGAGGTGGAAGTCGATGATCGGCGCATCGGCCGGATTGAGGAAATTCAGCGTGATCGAGCTGTCTTCCTGCTGTTCGAGATCGAGCGTGCGGGGCGCGTCAACCGGTTCGAGATCCTCGACCATCCCCTGCGCGACCGCGATCAACTCCTCGGCGTCGGCATCCTGGGCAGATACGCTGTTCAGGCCCGCCGGGCTGATCGGCCCGAACGCCAGGAGCAGCGCCAGGAAGGGGGCGCACCAGGCGAACCAGATCCGCTTACGCGTTCCGTGCATTCCGATCTCCTCTTCACGCAAAACCGGGTAATCAAACGCCACCCGGCTTCGGCGGTACTACCGTCGTGGTATGACTGGCGGCCGACCGAGCACTCCGCGCCCAAGGTCAACCGGTCAGGCAATCGACGTCTTGCAGGAAACACCCTACATCCGGATGCGGCCTGACACAAGGTTTAACGCGTCAGACAACGCGTATGGGTCGGAACCCCCGTGTCTGTGCGCAGCTACCCAAAAATCGTATCCTCCCATGCGACACGGTGTCTTGTTCAATGGTAGGCTGTTTTGGTGCCTTTTCGGCACTCCCCCGCCCTTCACGCTACGTGATCGTCAGGTTTATCGATGCCCGACTCCTGGACGGAACCAATCATTTGGCTCCTGGCCACCGCTGGCGCCGCGGCACCGGTAACGGCCGCGGTCGGATTTCGCCGTCCTGCCTACGCCACGCCGGCCGCCCTGATCATGACCTCGCTGGCCTTCCTCGCCTCGCTCTGGGCGTGGATGTCGGGCAGCGCCGGGATCGATATCGGCTGGGCGCCGGCCTGGAATCTCCGCATCACCTTCGAACTGGGCGGCCTCTCGATCCTGTACGCGACCATGGCGACCGGCATCGGCCTGATGGTGGTGATCTACGCGAGCGGGTACATCCCCCTGCACCTCCACCACGTGCACCGGCCGGAAAAGGACCTCGTGCCCTTCTACGGCTGGCTGCTTCTCTTCATGGGGGCGATGGTCGGGCTGGTGACGGCGCGCGACCTGGTGCTGATCTTCATCTTCTGGGACCTGACCGCCATCGCCTCCTTCTTCCTGATCGGGTACGACCGCCAACTCCGCGAATCGCGCTCGGCCGCGCTGATGGCGCTGCTCACCACCGGAATCACCGCCTTCTTTCTCCTGGTCGCGATCCTGTTCATCTACCGGGAAACCGGATCGTTCGCGCTGGAAACCGCGCTGGCGACCGAGTACGGCAACGATCTCGCCCGCACGATCGGCATCCTGATCGCGATCGCCGCGCTCGCCAAGAGCGCGCAGGCGCCCTTTCACTTCTGGCTACCCCGGGCGATGGCGGCGCCCACACCCGTATCCGCCTACCTGCACTCGGCGGCGATGGTGGCGGCCGGCGTTTTCCTGCTCAGCCGGTTCGAGCTGATCCTGGTCCAGAGCCAGTTCGTGCTCAACCTGCTGCTGGTCATCGGCTTCACCTCGATGGCGGTGGGCGGGCTGATCGCCGTCACGCGCGACCGCCTGAAACAACTCCTCGCCTACTCCACCATCTCGCAGTATGGCTACGTGGTCGTATTGATCGGGCTCGGCACCGAGCACGCCGCCGTGGCCGCCGGGTTCTACGTGATCGCCCACGCGCTGGCGAAGAGCGCGCTCTTCCTCACCGCCGGCGCGGTCAGCGAAGCCACCGGCACCATCTACCTGCACGAGCTCGGCGGGCTCTGGAGCAAGATGCCGTTGCTGGCGATCGGCAGCGGGATCGCGGCGGCATCGCTGGCGGCCTTCCCGGGCACGATGGGCTTTTTCAAGGATGAACTCTATTTTTACTCCGCCTCCGAGCGGGGTGGGCTGATCCAGATCGCGGCGGTGATCGGCGCCACGATGACCGTGGTGTACGCCGGGCGCTTCTGGTTCGGCATCTTCGGGGGCAAGCTGCGCACCCCCGCAAGGCCGATTCCACAGCGGCTCGTGCTGCCGATCCTGGCGCTCGGTGTCGTTTCCATCGCCGCCGGCATCTGGCTCGATCCCTTCGTGGACATGGCCGAATCGGCCGGCGAATCGATGACCGGGGTCGATTACCACGTCCACGCCGGCTACGTGCTCGAGGTCACCCGCGAGAACGTGATGGCAGCGATCTCCATCAGCGCCGGGTTGCTCCTGCTCGTCACCCGGCGGTGGTGGATCAGGTTCGTCTCCAAGGTCGTCTGGCTCGGCAGCGTGCTCGGACCGGAACGGTGGTTCATCGATTCCCTGCAGGGATTGAACCGGCTTTCGACCGCCACCTACCGGGTGGAAGTGCGCGATTTCCGCAGCCGCGTCGCCTCGGTGCTGCCGTCGGCGGCGTTGATCGTGCTGCTCGCGCTCGGCTTTTCGATCGATCAGTTGTCATTGCGGGTCGGTGATTTCACAACCGCCGATCTACCGCTGATTCTCATGATTGGCGTGGCAGCGCTGGCGGCGCTTTCCGCCACCTCGCGCCAGGATCACCTCACCCTCTCGCTCGTCCTATCCGGCGTCGGCTTCAGTCTCGCGGTCATCTACGCGCTCCTCGGCGCGCCCGATGTCGCCCTGGTGGCAGTGTTGGTCGAAACGATCTTCACCCTGCTCTTCCTCGGCATGGTTTCGGTGATGCCGAGCGATGTCGATCCGGCAACAGTGCAGATGCCCCCCGGCGCGGCCGCGCCGCCGACACGTCAGCCCGCCAGCGCCAACCGCCGGCGCGACGTGCTGATCGCACTCACCGCCGGTATCTCCGCCTTCATCGTGGCGTGGGTCACTCTCTCGCCGGTGCCAACCGGCGACGTGGTGGCGAACGATTACGTTCATCTGACGCCGTCCGCGCACGGCAAGGACATCGTGACGGTGATCCTGGCCGATTTCCGCGGCTTCGACACGTTGGGCGAGATCACCGTGATCGGCATCGCCCTGCTCGGCATGGCCACCCTGCTCCGCCGCTACCGGGTTATGCAATGACGGTGCTGGCGCGGGCGATCGCCCGATTGTTGCTTCCGGCCAGCATCATGGTGGCACTGGCGATCATGATCAAAGGCTACGCCGATACCGGTGACGGCTTCAGCGCCGGCCTGATCGTGGCGCTCGGCGTGCTGATCCAGTACGTCGCCTTCGGGCCGCGATTGCCGGGTCAACTGGTGATTGTGCGGCACGCCTTTTCGATCTCCCAGTTCGGCTTGCTGCTGGCCCTCGCCACCGCCTTCGTGCCAGTGCTCCTCGGCAAGCCGGTGCTCACGCACTGGCCGGCGCCGGGTGAGAAGGTGGTGCACATCGGCTTCCTGGAACTCATCACCCCCGTGGCGTTCGACGTCGGGGTCTTTCTGCTGGTGATCGGCT
>JADLGF010000264.1 GCA_020849415.1 Thermomicrobiales bacterium | reverse complement strand
CGCGGAGCTCGGCCAGGCTGCCGATGTCATCGGCGCGCAGCAGATCCTCCAGCCAGGCCGGTTTGAACTCCTCGAGTCCGTGCGCGATCCGCTTGGCGGCGGGCAGGCTCCAGAGACCATGGCCCTCGACCATGATCTCCATCTTGTCGCCGACAGCGTCGCGAATCTTGCGGAACGGTTCAAGCCCCTTGTCGAGATCGCCCCAACTGATCTCCTGCCCACCGAAGCTGCGGAAATTCGGATCGAAAACGCCCTGGAATCCGCGCCATTCGTCCCAGCGTCCCGGCTGGTGGGCAACCGGATCGAACGGCCAGATCTTCATGCCGCTGATCCCTTCGGAGAGCAAGTCCTCGGCAAGCGCGCCGGCATCGGTCATGAACCCGATCAGGTCTTCGTACTTGTTGGCTTCCGATTGCGTCCAGCTGCGGGTCGGGCGGCCGTAGGCCGGGCCGCCGCAGGTGTTGTAGGTCTTGATCCGGTCGCGCGCCGCGCCGCCGAGCAATTGCCAAACGGGCAGACCGGTCGCCTGGCCGAAGATGTCCCAGATGGCGACGTCGATCGCGGAGAGTCCGCGGATCTCGGCTCCCTTGCCGGCGATGTGGGCGATCACTTCATAGAGACGGCGCCAGTGGAGTTCGATCGCGAGCGGATCGTGCCCGATCAGCATCGGCGCGGCGAACTGGTGGATGTAGCCGCGTACGGCATCCGACATGTAGAAGGTGTCGCCGTAACCGACCAATCCCGCATCGGTGTGGACAGCGACGAAGAGAATGTTCGGGTAATCTCCAAGAACGATCGTTTCGAGCTTCGTGATCTTCACAGTCGAACCTCCGAACGGAGTGAACGGGTCGAGTGAAGGTCACAGTATCGGACCAAACGGATCACAGGGAAAGCAAGCAAAACGGGTTCCGAGTACCTGGTTCCGGGTTCCGCGTCACGAACGAACCACCCGGAACGCGGAACCCGGAACCCGGAACGCGTGACCGAAGGGAGCGACACGTTGGTTCACCTCATTGCCGGCGGGATCATGCACGAAACGCACACATTTTCGGTGGAACCGACGCCGCTTTCCGATTTCACGGTGGTGCGCGGGGACGACTGCAATCAGTACGCCGGCACGAACCACTCCCTCGGCGGGGTGATCGATGCCTGCGCGGAGCTCGGAGTCGAGCTCTCGCACACCTTCTTCTGCCAGGCCACCGCGACCGCGCCGGTCGCCAGCGATCTATTCGATTACCTGACCGGTGAACTGATCGCCGGCATCGAGCAACACCTGCCGGCCGACGGCATCGTGCTCACCCTGCACGGCGCGATGGTCGCCGAGGGTTCGCTCGAAGCGGACGCGGAGATCGTGCGCCGGGTGCGGGCGGTCGTCGGGCCCGAGATGCCGGTCGCGGTCACGCTCGATCTCCACGCCAACATCGGTCCGGCGATCGTCGATGCCTCGACCCTGATCGTGGGCTACGACACCTACCCGCACATCGATCTGAACGAACGGGCCGCCGAGGCGACCCGCCTGCTGGTGCGCACGATCAATGGTGAGATCGCGCCGGTGATGGCGCTGGTGAAACCACCGCTGCTGCCGGTGCCGCAGGCGATGTTCACCAGCGTGCCTCCCTTCAGCACGATCATCGAACGGGCGCACACGCTGGAAGCGGCCGGAGAAGCGCTGACGATCTCCGTCGCCGGCTCGTTCGCCTACGCCGACACCGAGGCAGCGGGCATGAGCATCGTCGCGGTCACCGACAACGATCCCGCCAGGGCGCAGGCGATCGCGCAGGAACTGGCGGAACTCGCCTGGTCGCTGCGCGATCAGATGCTGATCACGAACGTGCCGCCGGACGCAGCGGTCGCCGAAGCGATCGCCCATCCGGAGGGACCGGTGATCCTGGTCGATGTCGGAGACAACATCGGCGGCGGCACCCCGGGTGACGGCACAGTGCTTCTGACCGAGCTGCTCGAGCAGAAAGCGACCGGCGCGGTGATGGTGATCGCCGATCCGGACGCGGTGCAAGCCTGCTTCGCAGCCGGCGTGAACGGCATCGTGAAGACGACCGTCGGCGGCAAGACCGACAACCTGCACGGGGCGCCAGTTCCGATCGAGGGCCGGGTGCGGCTGCTGAGCGACGGCCACTGGGTGCACGAAGGTCCGGAGAACGCCGGGGTCGCGGCGGAACCGGGGCTGACGGCGGTGGTGGAGGTCGACGGCGTTCACCTGGTGCTGAACAGCATGAAGATCGCCCCGGGCGATCTGCAGCAGCTGAAGTCGGTCGGGATCGATCCGGCGCGGCAGAAGATCATCGTCGTCAAGGCGGCGGTGCGCTGGCGCGGCGGGTACGCGCCGGTCACGAAACACGCAATCCACGTCAACACGCCGGGCCTGGGGAGCGTCGATCTCGCCAGCTTCGGCTACGAAAGCGTCCTCCGCCCGATCTGGCCACTCGATGAAATCGAGTCCTGGCCGTAGCCTGTAGCGACGCAACGTCTGGACAATTGTCCAGACATTGCGTAGTATCATGGCAGGAGACCCGAAAGGAGTTTGGCCATGGTCGCCGTTGCACGCACTATTCCAACGATCGATCTGATGAAGATTCGCACCGATATGGGGCTTTCGCGCGAGAAGATGGCGCGGATCGTTGATGTCAGCTCGAAAACGATCGAACGCTGGGAGAAGGGCGAAACCCAACCCACCAGCCGCCGGGTGCAGCGCTTGTACGCGGGCATGCAGGAAATCTGCGAGGTGGGTCTGATGGTGTACAAACCCGAAGGTCTGAAACTCTTCCTGCGTTCGAAACTACCCGATTTCGATGGTCAAACGGCGTTCGACATGCTGGAACTGGGTGACACCGAATCAGTCATCGGCGCGCTGGCGATGGACTATGAGGGGCTGGGCTTCTAGCCTTGGCCATCGAGGACTACATCCGTCCCTGGTCCGGCATCGCATATCGGCATGTTTCCGCGCATCGGGCCTATGATCCGCTCGATTTTCGCATGGCCGGATTGGGGAAGCTCAACCGCTGGAATGTGCCAGGCGAACCAACCCTCTACCTCGCGGGAGACGAAGGCGTGCTCATCACCGAGTGGGGACGCCACTTCAACACCAATCGTCCCAATGAGCTCGCGATGATTGCCGAGGAACGCCGCGTCCTCCGCTTCGGTGTATCGCTCGATGCAGTACTCGATTTGCGCCTTCCGGCGGTACATCAGGAACTCGCGCTCAGCAATGCGCCCCACTGCTTTCTGGATCTCACCCAGGCCCGGGCGACCGCGAACTACGTTCGGTCCGTCACGCCAGCGCAGGGAATCCTGGTCCAGCCGGTAACGTTTCTGGATCAACCTGAACGCTGGAGCCTGGTCCTTTTCCTCGAAAAGCTGCCCAAGCCCGAGAAGTTCATTACAAGCGTCTCAGACTTCGGACCACTGAAGCGGGGTTGAACGGAAAACCCTCTCCGTACCCCCTCGATCGCAGCCGGCGTCAATCAAGCGCACCAACCAATCAACCGGAGTTGGCGAGGGGTCGATCGTACGATCGATCCTGAACATCGTTAACTCAACCTCTGAGCGGCGTCTACTTACGCGCAGCGATTGTGCGCCTCGATAACAGTATCCCGATGCAGATTAAACGAACGGCATCCCACCGATATCGGTGGGATGCCGCTTGCAGGGAACGAGTGGCGAAGACGATCAGTCGCCGTTTGGCACCGTCAGGAAGGCGTCTCCGTTCGGGTGGATGTCGAAACCGGTGAAGTCGGTAATCTCGGCGTCCAGCACGGCGACAGTGTTCAGCACACCGTCATTGGGCGGGTCCTGGATGGCGAGAGAGTTGGTGGCGCGGTCGATGACGTAGAGCCTGGTCTCACTTGCGTCGGCCACACTGTTGGTGTACCCGGCTCCGACAACCTCCGGGGTCTCGCCGACGGAGGCATCCCCTTCAGCAAAGGCGAGGTTGCCGTCAATCGTTGGCTGCCCCGTGTCCGGATTCGTGCCCACCATGCCGGTTTCCGGATTGAGACGCAGGTTCTGGGTGGTGGAGACGTCGACGCGGATCCTGTCGACGGTGGGGTTGAAGTCAAAGCCGATGAGTTCGGACTCGATCGTGGGATCGATGCCGTCGCCAATCGGCCAGGTTTCGCCGGTGGCGGGATCGATCCAGTAGACGGTGCCCCAGGCGGAAAGGCCGATCAATTGCCCGGTGGCCGGTCGCTGGTCGATTCCCACCAGCCAGTCGCCGTCGGGGATTCCGGTCAGCGCCAGTTCCGACCCGACGGCGCCGGGCAAGGTCGCATTGAACGTGAGGACGGTACCGGCATCAGTGATGCCCCAGCCGGTCAGCGGGAACGCGCCGGTGGTGTCGATGGCAAAGGCCACGACCGTCTGGCCGGTGCCGATGATGCCAAGCGACGTGAGTTCGCCGGATTCGAGATCGACATGATAGAGGTTGGTGCCGGTGGTGGGAGCGTCCGTTTGGGCCGCGACTCCGCTCGAAAGAGCGAGGACGGTTGCCAAGGCCAGTGTGGAGGTCAAGCGTCGCATGGGGTTCCTCCTGGTCATCCTATGGATGCCGGTGCGTTTCCTCGAACGAAGAAACCGTGTCTGGAACGGTGAGTGGCGGTCATCCCGATCGTCACCCTTCTCACGTGCGTTCGATTTCCCAACTGGCACGGGCTGCCGTCCCGGGCTGGCGAGCCGTCCGTGTCAGGTCCTCTTGCCGGTAGAACGGGGATTTGGAGAAACTGGATCACCTGCACCACGGCGGCGAGTCGTGTGCCGCCGCTCGGTCGCCCGGATATCCGGTGCATTACCGCCGTGATCAGCTACGATACTCGTATACCGTCATGGGTCTTACGGACAATGCGGCCCCAGGTGATCCGGAATCAGCCTGGGTGGCGTTTCATTCGATAGAGAAGGGCGCCAACGTGTGATCGAGCTCAGCGATCTCGAAGTCATGGAGCTTATCGCCCAGCAAGACAGCCATGCGCTCCAGACGCTATTCTCCCGCTACGGGAGGCGGTGCTTCGCCTTGTCCTATCGCATCATCAACAACGCGCAATCCGCCGAGGAAGTGGTACAGGATACCTTCCAGGCGGTCTGGCAAAAGGCCAGCCAGTTCGATGCCGAGCGTGGCGGCAACGTCCGAGGTTGGTTGCTGACGATTGTCCATCGCAAATCGATCGATTATCGCCGCCGTGAAATCGATCGGCGTCCACCCGATGTACCGATTGACGATGTCGACTTCATGCTTTCCGTGCCCGACATTTTCGCCGAGGTCGACCAGATCTTGTTGCAGGAACGGGTGCGGTCCGCCCTGGCCAATCTGCCGCCTGAACAACGCCGGATCATCGAACTTGCCTACTTTAGCGGGCTGAGCCAATCGGACATTGCCGCCGCCGAGAACCTGCCGCTCGGCACGGTGAAAGGACGGACGCGGCTCGGACTTCGAAAACTTTCCGAATTGCTCCACATGGAGCAGGACCAGAGTGACGGCGTCTCCGCCACGGGAGGTCGACCGTGATCAACCTGCCAGACATTCACAACCACGACCATGCCGAAACCCTGCTGGACGACTACGTGATGGGTACGCTCTCGGCCGAAGACCTGGCCTGGATGGATGCGCACCTGGCCACCTGCCGCACCTGCGAGGACGAATTGATCGTGCTGCTGGAGGGCACCTACGCCCTGGCATGGTCTTCGGAAGACCCGCCCGTCGAGCTCTCCGGCGATCTGTGGGATCGAATCGAGTCGTCGCTTGTCCCGGCGCCAGCGAGCGCGGCCGCAGCAGTTTCCGACGTCCCGCTTCCCGTGATCACCGACCGTGGGCAGGCGACCACACCCCGCGATCCGGACCGTCCACCGCACACCTCGCAGACGCGGAATGACCAGCCGTACCGCATCGAATCACATCCCCGGCTGAACCAGCAGCGTTACCGGTGGCTCGCGATCGCGGCGTTGGCGGTGATTGTGGTTGGCGTTGCGGCAATCGCCGGCCGTAGCCTGTGGTTGGACCAGGATGAACCCGCCCAGCAAATCGCGCTCCACGATGCTGATGGCAACGTCATCGGGCGGGAAGTGGCCAATCTCGAATACCTGCCGGACGAGCAACAGTTCGTACTGCACATGGAAGAGATGCCGGCGGCGCCGGAAGGACAGGTCTACCAGGCGTGGCTGATCGCCGGTAACGGGCCAGTCGGTGTGGGGATCGTCGATCCGGCGACCGGCGAATTCAGGGTCGACGGCGACCGCGCGGCCTACGACGCGTTCGCCATCACCATCGAGCCGGGGCCGGAAGGAAGCGACCTGCCCACCACCAACCCCATCGTGGTGGCGCCCTTGAACAGCAGCAGTTGATGCAGTCGGGGGAGTCATGCCCGGCTCCCCGTGCATCGCGCACCACGAATCCCCCGGCCGGCGTGATTCGCGGGGAGATCCCCGTTCTGCACTGATGTAACCCCGGCGAACCGCATCATGTCTTTGGAGCGCCCATCGCCGTCCAGTGATCCAATCCCGGAAATCTCCCGTTCAACCGTCATCGAGCGACTGAGGATGCGGTTTCCAGCCCGTCCTCCCGGGACTACGGTCCCGGGTTTGGCTCGCGAACGTCGCCACCTGGACGCACGGTCCGGGCGGCACCAATCAGGGAGGTTTCCCATGGCGAACACCCGGCTTCAGCGCATCGCGGCGCAAACCGAGTTCATGACCGACATCGATGTGTTGAATTACGCGCTGACCCTCGAGCATCTCGAGGCGGCGTTCTACACCCTCGCTGCCAACTTCGAATTCGGCGCCGACGCCTATGGCAATTCGATCGACGACTATTTGGCCGCGATCGGGCAACACGAAGCCGATCACGTGACCACGCTGACCCAGGTCATCACTGGCCTCGGCGGCGAGCCGGTGGCCGCCGCCACGTATGACTTTGGCGTCACTGATGCCCAGTCGTTCCTGATGACCGCCGCTGCTGTCGAGAACCTGGGTGTTTCGGCATACAACGGGGCGGGCGCCTTCATCGAGAACCCGGAGCTCCTCACCGCCGCTGGTTCGATCGTGGCCGTCGAGGCTCGTCATGCGGCGTACCTCAACCAGATCACCGGCGTTCCCGCCTTCTCGGACGCCTTCGAGACGCCGCTGACGCCAGACGAAGTGCTGGAAATCGCTGGCCCGTTCATCGTCGGATAGCACGCTCCACCGGCCAACCGCGTGTCATAGCAAAGGGAGAACCTGAAAATGACTACTGACCTGAATCGCGCGCTGCAGCAGCTTTCCATCGCTACCTTCAATCGCCGCCGCCTGCTCGCGTCGGCCGGCATCACCATCGGCGGCGCGGCCCTGGCCGCCACCCCGCTCATGGCCTCCGCCCAGGCGGATTCCACCCCGACGGACGGCGACGATATGTCGATGTTCGCCGAACCGGTCGATGTCCTCAACTACGCGCTGACGCTTGAGCACCTGGAAGCAGCGTTCTACCGCGATGGCCTGGCCGCCATCGGCGAGGCTGGCATTACAGGTCTCGGTTTCCAGGCGTCGGTGTACCAACAGCTGATGACGATTGGCGACAATGAGGCCACCCACGTGGCCACGCTGACCGAGGTCATCACCGATCTTGGTGGCGAGCCGGTCGCGGAAGCCATGTACGACTTCGGGTACGCCGATGCGGCTGGTTTCCTGCAGGTGGCGCTGGCGCTGGAAGATACGGGCGTGTCCGCGTATCAGGGCGCTGCCCAGTTCCTCATCGGCGAAGATGCGTTGCTCACCGCGGCCCTGACCATTCATGGCAATGAAGCCCGGCACGCCGCCTACCTGGGGCTCCTCAACGCCGTCAGCCCCTTCCCGGAGTCGTTTAATCCCACGCTCACTCCGGAAGCGGTGCTGGAGATTGCCGGACCGTTCATCGTCGGCTAACGGCCGGCATGTACTGGACGCAACGGGCGGTGGCATCGAAGCCACCGCCCGTTGCGTTTCTTAAGTTTGGCCCTTTGCATTGAGATATTGACATTGGAGCACCGATTCGCAGGGTGTGAGTAGACGCTCCGCCCCGGAAAGGAGGCCCCGATGTCCGGGAACGATCGAAGACGGCTGGCTCGGCGACTCCACTGGTCGATTGTACGGAAGCGGACGGGGCGATCGCGTTGCTGACACAGCTACGGGCCAATCTGGACGCGATCGGCGAGGGGAGGCGCCGCCGTGCTGGAGTGGAGACTCTGGACCTACGCCCCGCTCATCCTGACCGGGGTGCCCGCCTGGGGGCTTGGTCCAGCGCCCGGCCCCGATCCCGGCCGCTGGTGGCGGCCCCGGCGCTGGTCGGTCGGCCGCCTCCTGCAGGACATCCGGGCCGAACTCTGGCAGGTGGCCGATTTTCAGCCCGGTTGGCGCCGGTCCCCGACACTCTGGGTGAAATGGAGGCCTGGGTCATCACCCGAACCTCCGCCGCCCTCGGCATTCGCCACGTCTGACGACGATCGCCCGTCCCACCAGCCCGTCCTGGATCCCCTGACCGCCTCGCTTCCCCCGAGACGGTGCTCTCCCCTGCCTGAAAGAGCCAAAGTTAAGCCCCCCGCTCCCGTTGCGACGGAAGCGGGGGGATCACGGTCGAACCTTCGGCTGACTCCCCGCTCCCGCTGCGGCTGGAGCGGGGACGGGGGTGAGGGTATGTTCTTCCGCTACTTCCGAGAGATCTTCTTGATCGTGATCGCCGGGGTCAGCTTCTGGCCGTCGGCCGGCTGACCCTGGATCGTCCGCACCACATCCATGCCGCTGGTGACGTAGCCGAAGGCGGCGAAGCCCTGGCCGTCCGGATTGCGCTTGCCGCCGAAATCGAGGTTCGGTTGCGCGTTGATGCAGATGAAGAACCCCTCCACCGCCGTATCGGCGCCACCGCGGGCCATGGAGATGGCGCCATCGAGGTGAAGCAGACCGGTGTCTTTCGTCCGCTCGAGCGGAATCGGGTGCAGGTTGTCGGGCAGTTTGGCCGGATCAGCGCCGCCCTGAATCACCTCGATCACGATGTCGGGATTCAGTGTTTCCGCCTTGAGCGCGGCGTTGTTTTCGAGCGTGACCGTGCGGTGGAAGATGCCGCCGTCATACAGACCGGCGTCGACGTGCGCGAGAAAGTTGCCGGCCGTGATCGGCGCGGCGCCGGCGTTGATCGCCACTTCGATCGAGCCGAAGGCGGTTTCGATGACGACCGGAACGATTTCACCGTTGCTCATCAGAATCCCTTCTCGTAACGAAATCATTGGCCCGCGTGCGCGCGAAGGCCGCGCGATGAGCATACCCCACTGCGCGGCCTTCGCTTCACGGACGATTTCGCTTACGGAGCGAGGTGCGCCGGATCGAGCGGCGGCTGCTCGTCGCTCGTGACCTCGAACGCCACGCCACCGGCGAAGGCGATCACCCGCTCACCGAGCGCGAACGGCGCGGCCAGATCGGGCTGCGCCGCCAGCAGCGCGAAGTAGTCGTCGCTCAGGAACTGGACCTTCACCGTCTCCATCGCCGAGGGATCGAAGGTTGTTTCGATCCAGACGCCATCGACCAGCAGGAAGGCGCGGCTGCCGATGACCACGACCTGATCGGCGTACTCGGCCGCCGGCGCGGCCGGAGCAGCGTCACCCGAAGCGCCGCCGGAGAGCGCAGCCTGATCCTGGGCGGTGTTCACCGCCGCTTCGCCGCTGGCCGGAACCGGCTGATCGTATTCCTCGCTCTGGTCCGCGGCCGCCTGGGCGCGTCCGGTCTGGGTGAGGATGTCATCTTCGGTGATCAGGTAGCTGGTGTAGGGCGTGACGATGCCGTAGCGCACGCTGAGATCGACGATCGCCTGCACCCACTCCTCGTTCTCACCGTAGAGGCGAATCTGGGTCAGCAGGTAGCCGATCTTGCGGGTCGCCCAGAGACGCGGCAGGCCGTCGTTGCCACCTTCGCTTGCGAGACTCTGACCCTCATAGGTGAAGCTTTGCACCTGGCCGTTGACCAGACCGCTGAGCGTGATCGTCACCGGACCGCCCACACGGTACTTGCCGACCACGACCGCCTGCGAACCGGCGTAGAGATCGGGCAGCGGCGTCGGGAAAAGATCCTCGATCATCGCGCCCTCCATCGTCAGTTCGAGATCGGTCAACACCGGCGTGCTGATCTTGCTGTAGAGCTCCGAAACCGCCTGATCGAGCGATTCACCCGGCCGCACGTAAACGCTGGCGCCGCGATTCTGCTGCGCGATCGTATCGAGCAGGATCGTATCGACATCGTCACCGACCCCGAACGAAAAGAGGCGAATTCCTTCCGGGGCGGCGTTGGCGACATTCTCAAGAATGTTCGGAATCTCTACCTCGCCCTCGGTCGGCAAGCCGTCGGTCAGGAATAGGATGTAGGTTTGCCGTTCGGTATCGACCAACGAGAGCGCCGTTTGCAGGGCGCCGTTGATATCGGTGCCGCCGGTCGCCTGAAGACTGTTGGTCCACGAAAGCGCGGCCGGCACCTGTTCCACCGGGAGGAGTTCGCTGTTGAAGGTGCGAACGCCGGTGCTGAATTCGACGATCGTGAAGCGATCCTCCGAATTCAGTTGCTCCAGTATCGAGCGTAGCGCGCCCTTCGCCTGCTCGATCTTCTCCCCGTCCATGCTGCCGGAGGTATCGAGCACGATCACCACGTCCTTGGCGATCACTGGCTGATCGGTATCGATGCCGGGCGCCGCCAGGAGCAGGAAGGTACCCTCGCCGGTCACCGGATCGAAGTGGCTGACGAGGTTGACGCCGATGCCGCTGTCGCTGGTGGTGTAGAGGAGTTCGAAATCGTCCCGCGGCAGGAGATCGGTCGCTTCCCAGCCGACCGTTGCGTGCCGGTCATCGACCCGATTGGTGGCGATGGCGTGGCTCGGCGAGTAGATGGCGCGGAGCGGCGATGCGGAAGCGATTTCGACGCGAATGCTCGCCTGCTCGATCGGCTGACCGGAGAAGCGCTCGGTGTTGAGCGGGTAGACGTAGCGGACCAGACCCTGCTCGGCGGTCAACGCCTGCTGGTAACGAATCTGGATCCGGCTTTCGGCGCCCGGTTCGATCGGGAAGATGCTCGCCTGGATCGCGCCGCGGCCGACGAATTCGAGCAGCGCGGGATCGCGCATCGTCCGCACGATCTCCTCGTAGATGGCGCGGGCTTCATCGGCATCGAGCACCGTCGCTTCCACCGTTTGGCCGTCCACGGTCATCGTGAACTGATCGACGGTCGCATCCGCCGGTACCGGGAAGATGTAGACGCCCTCGGCGGTGAAGTCCTTCTGGTTGAAGAGGATCTGGTCGATCTCGGTGGTGGCGATCTGGTTGTCGATCGAAACGTTCACCCGGTGCGAGCGGACAACCAATTGATCTCCGACGAATATCGGACCGGTACAGGCCGGATCGCATTGGGTCGGTTCAACGACGTCCTCCTGGGCGCGAGCGCCGAACGGGGCCAAGAGGGTGGCCGTCAGTGCCACCAGCACGGTCAATCTGAGCCATGAATTGCGCATCTCGGAACGCCTCCTTGCGTTTCGGCCGAGACCGGCAGCCGCATGCATCGATGCCGGTTCGGTACCAACGGCGCACGCGCTGAAGGGCCCTTCATTCGTGCTACCGGTCGACTTTCAGAACGCAGGGAGGGTGCCAAGCGTGTCGCGCTTTGCGTACAAACGCGTAATCAGGACGATCGGACCATACCGGGCTGGATGGTTGCGAGCCGCGATCAGCCGATTCGGTACGGGGCGATGATGGCGTCAATCACCGCGCCGACCGCTTCCGCCAGGGGCGTTTCGAAGACCGGTGACCACATGAGGTTGGCTCCGATGATCGCCGCCAGCAGGGTGTTCGCAAGCGGTACGGTGGGCACATTGCGCAGCTCGCCCTGATCGATCGCGGCCGCGAGCAACCGTTCGATGCCGCAGAGAATCGCCGCCTGATACGGTCGGAGGTGGGGCACGAATTCGGGATCGGTGCGGCCCTCGGCGAAGAACACCATGTGCGCCGAGTGGGCGACATCATCCCGGTTGTGGCGGTGACCGGGATCGGAGAACCTGGCGCGCAACGCCGCCAACGGCGAATCGAACTGGGCGGTCGTCGCTTCGAAGAGGTGGTTCGAGCGTTCGATCGACCAGGTGAGGTAGCCGAGCAGCAATCCCTGACGCGATCCGAAGCGGTGGATCAGCGCTGGACCGGTGCAGCCCAGAATGTTCGCCACCGCCGCCAGTTTCAGGCCGCGGTAGCCCTCGCGCGCGACCGCCTCGGCGGTCGCCATGAAGATCATCTCATCGGAAAACTGTCGGGGACGACCGGGGTCACGTGGAGTATGACGTTTGGCGGGCATACCTTATCCTCTTCAAATTGCGCGCTCAATCGATTGCGGGAGTACGAAGGTCGTATGGGATATCCGAAAGTACGCAAAGAGTACGGTCGGGAAGGCTGATTTATCAATAGGTGAAACCGGCCCAAACTACCGGGAGGAACGCCAATGATCCAGGACGAGCGCAACCGGCCCGCCGAGCCGAATGATCGGGCGCCCCGGCTCCTGATCGTGAATGGCCTGCCGGCTTCCGGAAAAACCACCCTGAGCCGGGCGATCGCGCCGGCGCTCGGCCTGCCGCTCTTCAGCAAGGATGCGTACAAGGACCTGCTCTTCGATCACCTCGGCTGGAGCGATCGGGCCTGGTCGATGCGCATCGGCGGCGCGGCCTGGGAGATTCTCTGGTCGATCGCCCGGGACGTGCTGGCGAGCGGTGGGTCGGTCGCGATTGAAAGCAGTTTCTTCGCGGACAAGGCGGCGGAGCGCCTGGCGGCGTGGCGAACCACGATGCCGATGCGCGTCGTCGAACTGCACTGCAGCGCCGAACGATCGATCCTGGCCGAACGATTCAGGGCGCGGGCGCTCGGGCCGGATCGTCACCCGGGTCACGACGAAACGAACGAGGAAACGCTCGAGCGGGAGTTCCTGCCGCGACTACTGACGGCCGACGATCCGCTGATCCCGGGCGTTGATGCGGCGCTCACGGTGGACACGTCCGATCCGGCGCAGCTCGATTACGCGGCGATCCTGACCGAACTCAGGGCATTACTTTGGCCCAAAGCAGTTTCTGTTAGCGCTGATACGTAGGATCGGCCGCCAACCGGCGTAGGGGAGTCCCTTGTGGGCTCCCGCAGTCCCGAGTGGGCCGGCCACCTCGTTCCGATTCAGGGAGATTCCACAGGAAAACCATTCATGTTGAACGGAGACGGTCGCCTGCGGGCGACCGCGGGAGGGCATGAAACCCTCCCCTATACGGGTTGGTTCCCGTCGGTACGTGCCGGTACCAACGAAAATCGATTCAGGTCGCCGCGGTGATTTCGTCGTCGGTAAAGCCGAGTTCGCGCAGGATCTCCTCGGTCTGCTCACCGAGCATCGGTGGATGCCGCGTGATTTCGAGCGAACAGCTCGCGAAGTCGTACGGAAAGCCGGTGAGGGTGATGTCGCCCAGTTTCGGGTGCGCTACCGTCCGCTTCAGCGCGTACTCCCCGGTCTGCGGGTGATCGAAGACCTGGTCGATCGAGAGGATCGGGCCGCAGGGAACCCCCTTCGAATCGAGTCGGCGCACGACCTCGTCGGTCGGGTACGACTGAAGCGTCGCGCAGACAGTTTCGTAGAGCCGCGCCTTGTTGGTGATACGGCCGGCGCCGGTGAGGAAATCAGGATCGTTCTTCGCGTCGTCGAGTT
>JADLGF010000263.1 GCA_020849415.1 Thermomicrobiales bacterium | reverse complement strand
TGTCAACGCCGGCTCGACCGCAGAGTTCGGAGAGCATGATGGCGTAGACCGCCACCTGAATCTTGTGCTCGACCTTGCTGTCGGCGCTGCTCTTCATATCGAGCACGGTCAGCTCGAGGCGGTGGTTCTGGTTGCGGTGGATGAGCAGGAGATCGAGATCGCCGCGCAGGTTCCAGCCGGCCAACTCGACCTGCAAGCGTGGTTGCGTGACCGCCACCGTATCGCCCGGCGCCACCCGGCGCATCAGGTCGAGCAATCGGCTGTTGTCAGGCCCGCCCTTACGCTCGGCGGCGTAGATGATCAGCGGATAGAGTTCGGCGATTCGAGCCAGGATTGCTTCTTCGAATTTACCGCCCGACTCGGTCAGCAGCGACGGCAGCGGTTGCGGAGCGACATCGAGTTTGTCGAGGAGTCCGCCGCCCTCCGCCCGGTTTTCGTTGCGATACTCAAGTTGAAATCGGAGAAAACGATCGCATTGTTCCAACCTTAGCCACGAGGCGACGTCGGTCGCGACAAGCCGGGGCGAACGCTCGGTTTCGAGTCCGCGGTTGAGCAATGCTTCGAGCGACACGGCGGACGCTACCGGAACATCGAGCGGAAACCGCCGATCGCGTCATCGATGAGGCGGCGCTTCGGCAGACTCCGCACCAGACGGTTGATCTCGGCCATCTTCGCCTTCTTCGAGGCGCCGTCGACGGTGAGGTAGGTTTTGGCGATCTTCGAAACGAGGTCCGGGTAGTCGACGAGCAGGTGCGGCCGTTCGTGCGCGAAATGGGTGGTGTTGCGGACCTTGTAGAGGTCCTGGAGCACGATGCTCTCTTCGAGCAGTTCGCGGTAACGGACCAGCGTAGTGATCGATGAATCGTCCCGCTCGCGGGCGGAGATCACGGTCTGTCCGGCCAGTTTGCCCGAGATCATCGCGAGATTCGCCCCCTCGCGGTTGATCGGATTGACCAACCCGGCGGCATCGCCCACCACCAGCACCCCATCGGCGAAGAGCTTGGGCAGCTTGTTGTAGCCGAACTCCGGAATCAGGTGCGCCGAGTACTCGATCGTTTCGCCGCCAGCGATCAGCGGCGTGATCGCCGGGTGCTTTTTGAAGCGATCGAGCATGTCGTTGACGTTGTGCCCGCTGTCGATCAGGTCTTGCAGCAGCGCACCGGTGCCGATCGAGAGGCTTTCCTTGTTGGTGTAGATGAAACCGTACCCGAGATGGTTCCAGGTGCTTTCGCCGAAGATTTCATAGGCGGCGCCGAGACCGTCCGGCAACTGGAAGCGATCGTTGATCGTCCCCGCCTGCAGCGCGATCAGCTCCTTCGCCACCAGGGCCTGGTCGATCGGGTTCCATTCGGTGTGCAATCCGGCCTGCTTCGCGAGCAGAGAGTTTGCGCCATCGGCCAGCACGACCACATGCGCGAGCAGTTCGCCGTCCGGCTCGCCGGTCGAGACGCCGACTACCTTCCCCTTCTCGAAGATCAGATCGGTGACAGTAAATTCGGGATAGACCTCGGCGCCCGCTTCCTCGGCCTTGGTCGCATACCAGCGATCGAACTCCGATCGCAGCACGCTATATGAGTTGAAGGGCGGCGAGCCGAAATCCTGGGTGCGGTAGATGCCGCCGAGCATCGCGTCGGCGGTCAGCGCCAGGTAGCGTTGCTCGATGATCGGCCGTTCGAGCGGCGCCTCGGCCTCGAAGCCGGGAATGATCTCTTCGGTCGGGTGGCGGTAGAGAATGCCGCCGGAGACATTCTTGGCGCCGGGGTACTGACCGCGTTCGAGCACGACTACCGCCAGCCCGGCTTCGGCCATCTCCCGCGCAGCGGCGATCCCTGCTGGACCCGCGCCTACGACAATTGCATCGAAACGATCATCCACCGGTCGCTCAGGCTCCAGGTAAAGGGACGTCGGACAGATTCCACCGGCGGCGCGCTGGCACGAACCGGACCGGGGCGATGATTCACTCTACGCGCTGGGCGCGATTCACGACAACTGGCGGTTCAACTCCGGCACGATCTCGAAGAGATCACCGACGATGCCGAACGAGGCAATCTTGAAGATCGGCGCATCCGGATCGCGGTTGATCGCCACGATCGCTTCCGAACCCTGCATACCGACGTTGTGCTGGACCGCTCCCGAGATGCCGACCGCGATGTAGAGCTTCGGCGATACCGTCTTTCCGGTCTGGCCGATCTGCTCATGGTGCGAGCGCCACCCGGCATCGACCACCGCCCGCGAGGCCGCCACGGCGCCACCGAGTTTACCGGCGAGTTCCTCGACCAGCGCGAAGTTGGCAGGTTCCTTCAGGCCACGACCGCCCGCAACCACCACTTCGGCGCTCGCCAGGGACGAGCTACCGCCGCTATCGGCGGCAGCCAGTCCGGTCACGCGCACCCGCTCCGAGACGCCGGAGAGATCGACCGCCAGCGCTTCGACCGGTGCGGTTACGCCCGTCGACACGGCCTTCTCGAACGCTCCCGGACCGGCCGAGAGGAACGCCAGGCTGCCACCAAGTGAGACATCAGTCTGAACGCGACCGCCCAGCACCGGGCGGGTGGCGACGATCGTGTCGCTCGAACCACCGATAGCGATCACATTCGCGGCCGACGGCGCACCAAAGCGGGCAGCCAGACGCGGCGCCAGATCGCGACCGCTGGTGGTGCCGGCGAAGATCACAACCCGCGGATCGAGCGCCTTCACCGCTGCTTCCACGGCGGCGGCCCAGGCGTCGGTGGTGAAAGCCGAGAGCTTCGGGTCCTCAGCGACCTTGACGGTATCGACGCCCAAACCGGCCAACTCGGTAGCCGGCCCGGCGACGTTCGATCCCGGCAGCAGTGCGGTAAGCGAACCACCAACCGCCGCCTTCGCCGCCAGTCCGGCGGTGACGAGTTCGAGGCTCGCCGGTCGCAGCGCGCCTTCGTGGCTTTCAGCAATGATCAAGATTCCGTTCGACATACTTCTTGTTCCTTGCGTGCCCCTGGGGTTGAAACCCCAGGCTAGATACGGAAGCGTCTCCGACGCTTTGCGCTGGTGCCATCGAACCTGCAGTGGCGGAGCCACTTCCGTTCTCAGCATTGGGTTGAAACCCAATGGCTGCTGCGCCAACGTGCTCTACGCCAAATTCTTCGTTCTCAGCCAGGCGACCAGTTCCGCGACCGCCTCGGCGGCCGGCTTGTCCTGGACGATGATGCCGGCGGGCGGCTTTTGCGGTGCGGCTGGGTCGCTCCAGGTGATATCCGTAGTGGCCGAAACAGCAGCGACTTCCACAGTTTCCAGCGGCTTCTTCTTCGCCGCCATGATCCCCTTGAGCGATGGGTAGCGAGGCTCGTTCAAGCCGTCCGCGGCCATAATCACGACCGGCGTGGCAGCGATGACCTGTTGCTTGCCGTCCTCGGTGTCTCGTTCAATCGCGAGGCCGCCATCGACCGCAACGAGTTTCGTTACCCACGAAACCTGCGGCAGGCCGAGCAACTCAGCGACTTGCGCCGGCACCTGTCCCGACTCGTAATCATCGGAGTTCTGCCCGGTTATCAGGATGTCGAAGGTGAGTCCCGACAGCACGCCCGCCAGCACCCTGGAGAGCGCCAGCGTATCGAGTGCGTTCGCCTGATCGATCGGCGCCAGCAGTGCGCGATCGGCGCCCATGGCGAGGGCGCGCTGCAGGGCGTCCTTCACACTCGGCGGACCGGCGCTGACAACCGTCACCTCGCCACCGTGCGCTTCCTTGAGTTGCAGCGCCGCCTCGACGGCGATCGCATCGGCCGCGCCCAGTACCAACTGGTCACCCAGCAGCGGCTTGCCGCTGGCCTTGTCGACCCGAACCGCGTTCAGATCGGGCACCTGCTTGACCAGTACGACAATCGAGTAAGCCATTCCGTTTTCCGTTTCCTCTCACGCGCTAGCGATAATCCGGCGTGCGCTTTTCAATGAAGGCGGTCATTCCCTCGCGCTGATCGGTCGTGGTGAACGATGCGGCGAAGGCGTCGATTTCGGCCGAAAGCCCCCGATCGAGCGGTTCATCGAAGGCGCGGCGCATCAGCTGTTTGGCGCTGCGCACCGCCATCGGGCTGTTGCGAGCGATCTGGCCGGCGAGATCGAGCGCGGTCGGCAGCAATTCGGCCAGCGGCACGACCTGATTGACCAGGCCGATCCGGAGCGCTTCGTCGGCGCGGATACGGCGACCAGTCAGGATCAGATC
>JADLGF010000262.1 GCA_020849415.1 Thermomicrobiales bacterium | reverse complement strand
TTCCCTACGTGCTGATCCCGAACGATCCGCCCGCGCACCGGCTCTGGGGGAGTTCCGATCTCGATGATCTGGCCGATCTCTGCCGCGAACTCAACCAGCGCATGAGCGTGCTGGCGCGGGTGCTGGAACTCTCGGGCGCGCCGATCGCGGTGCTTGAAAACGTCGACAGCACCGAGGGAATCGTGGTCGGGCCCGGCGCCACCTGGGAGCTACCGGAGGGGGCGAAAGCCTACCTGCTCGATCTGCTCAGCGGCGGCGGGGCCGGGCTGCACGTGCAGTACATCGATCTCCTCTACCGGGCGCTGCATGACCTGAGCGAAACCCCGCGCACCGCCTTCGGTGATTCGGGCCGGACCCTCTCCGGCGCGGCGCTGGAGGTGGAGATTCAGCCGCTCGTGCAACGCGTGCGCCGCCGGCGGCGGCGTTGGGACGAACTCTTCCGGCAACGCAACGCCCGCCTGCTCGATCTGCTCGAGCGCTTCGGCGGCGAGGCGATCGGGGGTATCCGCCACTCCGCCGCGATCTGGCCGCCGATCCTGCCGAGCGATCGCGCCGCCGCGGCCCAAACCGCGGTGCTGCTGGCCGATCACGCGATCACCTCGCGCCGGACCGCGCTGGCCTCGCTCGGTTTCGCCGATCCCGACGCCGAACTTGCGCGCATCGCCCAGGAACGCACCGAATTTCGCACCGAACCGCAGGAGGCACCGTGACCACCAAGGCCGAATTCCGCGATCTGCTCCGGCGCACGCTGGAGGATACGAGTCTCACCGCCCCGCTCTGGGGCGACGACACGCTCGACGATGCCACCGCCGAAGCGCTGGCCCGCTACGGCGCGATCGTTCCGCTCGAAGTCCGGAGCGACGTAGCTGTTGCACCGAATGCAACGCAGATCAGCGTTAGCGGACTTGAATCGGGCCGCTGGATCATGGCCGTGCGCGATGCGGCCGGCCGGCTGATCGAGCCGATCGGCGCGGACGATCGCATCCCGGCGCAGGGCTGGCGCTGGTGGAACGGCGCGATCGACCTGAAGCGTCCGGCCACCGGCGGCACCTGGACCATCGATTGGCGCGCACCCCGGCTTCTGCCGGCGAGTGATGGCGACGACATGCCGATCCGCACCGGCGATGAGGCGGCCATCTGCCATTTCGCCGCCGCGACGGCGCTGCGTCGCCGCGCCATCGAGGAAGCAAAACGGGGTGGCCGGGGCGGAGAAGAACTGCTCACCCTGGTGCTGAGTTTCGAGCGAAGCGGCGAACGGCTGGCGCGGAACCGCGGCCGGCAATTGCGCGGCTCGATCGCGCGGACGGGGTGACGGCATGGCGTTCGAATCAGGGGGCAGCAGTCGGGGCGGGGAAGCTCGCCCTACGCAGCCGCGCCGCGCGTCATCGAGCCGGCAGCCGGAACCGATTCGCGATTTCAGCCCGGATGATCGGGCTGAATTCACGGTCGAAACCGGGGTGCGGCCAATCGAGATCGTCAGCTTCCGCAGCCGCTGGGTGACCGCGGACGATGAACGCACCTGCCCGGTCTGCGCGCCGCTGCACGGCCGGGTGTTCGCCGCCGGCGAGGGTCCGGTGCCGCCGTTGCACCGCAGCTGCCGCTGCCGCCGCGTTGACGCCGGGCCGGAAGTCACCTCCCGGGGGTGAAACCCTCACCCCCGGCCCCTCTCCCGTTGCGACGGGAGAGGGGAGCTTTCACGATGAGTGAGTTCAAAGCGCACAAGTCTAGATACGCATAACGCAGAGCCCCTCTCCTGCCGCATCGGGAGAGGGGTTGTGGTGAGGGTTTTCCATGACTGAAATCACCGATATCACGCTCGATGGGCTCGGGTACATGGTGACGCCGGGGAGTTACCGGCGCGAGGGGGATGGGGCGCCCGACACCCGGAGCGGTGAGGTGACCCAGACCGATTTCTACGGTGGCCAACGCCGGGCGCTGCAACTGGAACGCGACCGCGGCTGGGATGCCGTCGGGGTCGGGCCGGCGCTAGGCGGGCAAGGGGTAGAGCCGTGGCCCTGGTCGAGCGCATTCACCGATGGCACGATCGGCACCGTCACCACCGTGCGCGCGCCGCATCTGGTGCTCGATCCCTACGCCTACGTGGCGATCGGGCGGTATCTCTACCGTTCAGTGTTGCTCTCGGCGTCAAGCTGGGGCGCCTTCACGCAAGTGGCCGATGCCGGCTCGGGCCGGACGATCACGCGGCTGGCGCACTATCAGGGCAAGATCGCGCTCTGCTGCGGCACCGGGCTCGATGTGCAGCTCTACAACCCGGCCGGTGGCGCGTTGACCACGCTTTCGAGCGGGCTGACGGCGCGAATCGGGATCGGCTACGCCAATCAGTTTGTCTACGGTGATCCCGTAAGTGGCAACGAGTCGATCCTGAAGATAACCACCGGCGGCGCGATCGACAGCCGTCCGCTCGATGCCCCGATCGTGAACATGGGTTTGCACGACGGCAAGATCGCCATCGCCACCCGCCAGAGTCTCTGGCTGCTGGGGGGTCGGGTCGATCCGGTCAGCGTAACGTGGAACGCCGAACCGCAACCCTTCTTCACGCACGGCATCTGGACCGACGATGAGGATTTCCTCTTCCTCCTTTCCTACGGCGGCCGGCTCTACACCTGGCTCGCCAACGGCGTGATGGAGTGGAACCCGAGCGGCGAGCATCAGGGCTGGCGCACGACCGGGGTGGAGGGTCGCACCTGCTCCGGCGCGACCGTGGTGGCGGACCGGCTGATCGTCTGCCTGGTGAACCGGGCCGGGCAATCAGAAACCTGGGCGTTCGATGGCGGCGGCTGGTGGCTGATGCTCCGCTCGAACAATCAGACCCGGGTCTGGCCGATGTACACCGGCGGCGCCGGCAACATCGATCTCGTGCTCTTTCGCGATGGCTCCACCTCGGTCACCTACGATCTGATGCGGCTGGTGTACCGGCACGAATCGGCCACGAACT
>JADLGF010000261.1 GCA_020849415.1 Thermomicrobiales bacterium | reverse complement strand
CGGACCGACAGATCGCTGACCTTGAACATGAAGAAGACGCCTCGTAGGGAACGCGCGCAATCGCCGGAAACTCCGCGATCGGCAACCCAACGACCCGGTGCATCCGGGCCGCATGATGAATTGGCGTCTTACTCCGTCAAGGGTGTCCCCCGGTCAGCTACGTAGCAACGCAACTGTGATCGCCGTCAGGGGCGATCACTCCTCGTCGGCGAGCGATTCCTCGGCCAGGGCCGCAGCCGCTTCCAGCGAGCGCAAGGCGTAGTTGTCGATCTCCTGCTGCAGGGCATCGCGCAGGTAGATCAGATCGATCAGATCGAGCCCGGCGATCACCGCCTCGTCCTGATCGTTTTCATCCTGGCCGGCCTGCACCACGCGGAATTCGATTTCGAAGGACTCGTCGTCGAACTCGCTGGCCGGCGTCTCGTCCATGTAGATGTTGTAGGTATCCATGAACAATCAACTCCGCAATCGTGTCCCGTTCCGAACCGGAGCCGGACATACGCCTGAGTGCGCCCAAGCGGCGCGACGCCGGTAGAACCCACCGGATTGGAACGATCTTATACCGTTCGGCGGGATCGGTCGAGTTCAATCGCGCATTTCAGCATCGAGTGGCCAGATCGGCCGGGTGAGCCGTTTGAAGTCGAACCGGGTCAGGTCGATCGCCAGCAGTCCCGGGGTATCGACCTCGATGATGCGGGTCGCCAGCGGCCCGAAGGCGCCGCGGAAATGCACCGACGATTTGACGACGACGATCTTCTTGTCGAGCGGTTCAATGCCCTGCGAGCGCAGCACCGCAGCGTCGAACGTCTGGAACCGTCGCTCGGTAACGAGCACTTCAACAACATTGCCATGGCGCCCGAGCACATGCAGCACCGCCGCGCGGCCGAGCCAGCCGGTGTGGCCGGTGCGCATCGGCCCCTCATAGACGAAGTGGCCCTCGGTGAGGTTCGCCACTTCAGCAACAATGGGAATCGGGTAGCCGTGCAGATCGTCGGTCTTGCCGCCGAGTTCGCAGCTGATCTCCTTGCCGATCCCGGCGTTGAAGGCGATCTCCACCACCTCCGGATCGGCGATCGAACCGATCGCCGCGTCAGTCGCGCCGAGATCGAGCAAGCCCCAGAGAATCGCGGTGCCGTCGCACGGCGTGCCGCCGCCGGGATTGTCCGCGACATCGGCCAATACCACCGGACCGAGCGGTTCGGTCATCGCGGCCTTGATCGCTTCGTCGACCGGCATCGCCGAGGGAACGAACCGTCCTCGCCGCTCCCAGGTCCAGGCTGCCATGTCATCCGCGATCGCGCGGGCGCGCTCCGGATCGTTATCGGTGGTGACCACAAAGGTCATCCCGGTGATGGGCGTGTCGGCGTAGGCGAAGCCCCAGTTGACGCCGACGTTGATGACGCCTGCCTCATGCTCGAACGCGAAGGCGCGCTCCATGATCTCTTTCGCCAATCCGGCGCCGGTGTACTCGACGACCGTGGCCGAAATCAGGGGCAGCCGCGCCAGCGCCGCCGTCGGTTTGGCTTCTCCGGCGAGCATCCGCCCGAGCAGCGCTACCACTTCGAATGCGCGCTCGTAACCATCGATGTGCGGGTAGGTATCGAAGGGGAAGAGGGCATCCGCCGATGCCACCATCAACTCGGTGCAATTGGCGTGGGGGTCGAGCGTCGCCAGCAACGGCACATCGGGACCGATGATCGCGCGGACCTGCGCCAGCAGCGTCCCCTCGCCGTCATCCGATTCCTCGGTCACCATCGCGCCGTGCAACACGAGCACCACGGCGTCCGGCTTTTCGCGCTCGATCCCCTCCAGAATCGGCGTTGTCAACCGGTGGACCGCGTCCGCGGTGACGACGCCGCCCGGGATGGCGTTCGAGGTCATGAGGAGCACCGGTTCAAGACCGGGATTAGCTTCGATCGCATCGACGAATCCGCCCGCCGGCGTTTTCGTGCCGCGGAATGCGAGGATTTCGGCTCCGGAGCGGATTCCTTCGGCCGCGAACTCGGCGAAATCGGTCGGTTTCCGGGCGAAGGTGTTCGTTTCGTGCGAAAACCCGCCGACAGCGATCCGTGCCATCCGGTATTCTCCTTTATCGATGATCGGCGTACCCGAGCGGGCCAATCTCCGCCGATCCTATCGCACTTTGCCGGGCAGCAAAGGCGACCCATCCCGATCCGGAGGCCAGGTTCCGTGCCTGAGAGGAATCGACCGCACCGATTGACGCGGCGCACCTTCGCGGTTGGCGCGGCCGCCAGCGCAACGCTCGCGGCCCTGACCGCCTGCGTTGAAAACAGCGACAGCCAGAGCACCCCGACGGCTACGGTCCCATCCACATCCGTCGCGGAACCGACTCCCACCCAGGGCACAATCGCCAGCCCGGTGCCAGCCTACGAAGACGCCACCAAATGGCTCGGCCGCACCCTCTCGATCGCGACCTGGGGCGGTGATTTCGAATCTGCCCAGGGCGAGGCCTTCTTCCGGCCGTTCGAAGCCCAAACCGGCGCGCAGATTCAGACGAAGAACGCCGACATTGCGCGCATGATCGATCAGGTCGATACCAACGCCGTCACCTGGGACCTGATGACGATCGAAATGGGCCGCGTCCTTTCGCTCGCCCGGGAGGGCTACCTGACCCCGATCGACTACAACATCGTCGACAAGACGCCGCTGATTCCAGAGTTCGCCCTGCAGCACGGGGTGGGAATGGCCTGCTACTCGACGGTGATCGTCTACTCGCCGGCGTTGGTCGCGCAACCCGCCACCTGGAGCGATTTCTGGAACGTGTCGCCGCCGGTGGAAGGGGAGGCGAGTGATCCGGCCCAGGTGCGCACCCTGCCGCACACGGCGGTCGGCACGCTGGAATTCGCGCTGCTGGCTGACGGCGTCAGTGTCGACGATCTCTACCCGCTCGATGTCGAGCGCGCGTTCGCCAACCTGAATCGCATTTACCCGAACGTGCCGGTCTGGTACGAAGACGGCAAATTGCCGATCGAGATGACTATCGCCGGGCAAGCCGGGATGGCAGCCGGCTGGAACGTGCGAGTCGATCAGTTTGGCGAGGATGAGGCGATCGACATGATCTGGGACGGCGGCATGATCGCCGGCGACGCCTGGGTGATCCCGGCCGGCGCGCCGAACGCCGATGTGGCGATGGATTTCGTCAACTTCGCCACCCGCGCCATTCCGAGCGCCAACTTCAGCCGGCTGGTGCCCTACGGACCGGTCAATCTCAACAGCTTCCCGCTGATCCGCGAGGATCACCACCCGCTGCTGCCGACTTCGCCTGAGAATCTCGACGTTCAGTTCATCCAGAACTGGAACTGGTGGAGCGATAACCTCGAAGAGGTCCAGGCACGCTTCAACCAATGGATCATCGACGGTCCACCGCCCGCGGAGTAGGAGAACTCATTTCACCGGGCGGCGGGGATAGCGGGCCGGCGCCAGGCTGGCGACCGCCGTCACGACTTCGCCCGCGGCCACGCCGCGTTCCTCGCTCTCTTCCTTGATCCGGGTAGCTTCCCGAACGAGGAGACCGCCGAAGTAGCGGACCGGTTCACGCGGGTAGAGGATGGCGGCGCCTCGATTCAGCCGGGTGTTGCTCCACTCGTCGTCCCGTTCAAGCAGGCTCGACGCGAGGATGCGCCCTCCGATCAAGCTCGGCGCCACGCCGGTGCCGGAATAGCCGACTCCGTAGCGAATCCGTTCGTTGCCGCCCAGCGCGCCGAAGACGAGGGTGTTGGTGCGACTGCGATCGACCGCCCCGGACCAGGCGTGCGTGATCGGCACCGGCGCGAGGGTGGGGTAGAAACGGCGCAACCCCCGTTCCACCGCGAGACTCCGCCGCCCCGGTGTGTTGAAGGCATCGGAGACCTGGCCGAGCCAGGCAAGCGCACCGGAGCCGCGGCCGATCGCAATCCGGCCGTCCCGCGTCACCTGGTGGTAGTGGACCATCAGTCGCGAATCGGTGATCGCCTCACCGCCGGTCCAGCCGGTTTTCTCGATCCGCTTCCGGGCCGGCGCGGTGGCGATCATGTCGCTCGAAAGCACGACGATCGCGCGGCGCAACTCCTGGAGTCCGGCCGCCCAGGCGTTCGTGGCGATGGCGACCTTGTCGGCAATCACCTCACCGGCGGGAGTGCGCAGGCGTGGGCGCTCAGCCTCGATGAGCTCGAGCACCGGCGTTCCCTCGAAGATGCGAACGCCCCGTTCCAGCGCGACCCTTCGGAGGCCGCGGGCGAGGAGCGCCGGCTGAACGGTGGCCGCATCCGGTTGAAACAGACCACCCAGGTAGCGCGCCGAGCCGCCCCGCTCGGCGGCCTCACCCGGCGACAGCACCCGCTCGACCCCATAAAGACCGAGGCGTTCGAGTTCTGCGACGCGCGCATCCCAGTCCCACACATGGAGCGGGGTGGTGGCGACATTGAGCAAGCCCGCCTTGTGGTAGTGGGCGTCGATCCCGTTCGCGGCGCAGAAGGCGCCGATCTCGTCGACGGCGTCCGTGGCCGCGCGGGCGAGCCGCACCCCCTCTTCCTGTCCGCAAACCGCGATCAGGTTCTTCACCTTCGCGTACCAGCCGAGGACGAGCCCGCCGTTCCGCCCGCTGGCGCCGCCACCGCAAATGTCGGCTTCGAGCACAACAACGTCGGTTTCGGGCGCGAGTTCCTTGATCCGCAGCGCCGTCCAAAGTCCCGTATACCCGCCGCCGATAATGGCGATTTCGGCCGTAACCGAGCCGTGCAGGGGCGGCAAGGATGCCTCGCTCTCCTGGACCAGCGCCTCCTGGAGCCAGAGCGACCGGGTCTGGGCGATGCGCACCGGCTGCAACAGCGGCATGGCGGCTAAACCTCCGGCACCAGACGGACGCGCGCATCGATCACGGCGGCCAGCAGGCGATCGGCCTGGTCGGCTGCGTCCACGGCGGTCGCCACCGGTTCGTAGCGACAGCCGGCGCTATCCGAAGCGAGCACGAGATCGAAGCCGGCCGGGTCGACCGGCTCCGGACCGTCGACGAGCACCCGCACGAACGGGACGGAATCGACCCGCTCCAGCCAGTCGAACACCTCGGCGGGAGCGCCCGATTCGACGACGACGACATCGACCAGCGCCGCTTCCCGGCTCAACCAGACATCGCGTTCGTGCGAACGCGGCATGTCGTAACGCCGGTAGCGAATCTCCGGAAACTCGGTCAGAAACGATCGGTAAAAGCCGCTGCCCGACTGTTTCAGACCATCCATGAAGGCGGGGTGATTCGCCGGCTCCAGGTATTCGATTTCCTGGCCGCGCTCGATCAACGCCCGGATCACGAGCCGGTTGGTCGCGACCAGATCGCCCGCTCGCTCGGAGAGAATCGAACCGCCCAGCCAAAGCCAGCGCAGCCGCTTCGATTCGAGCGTCGGACCCGCGCCATTCCCGTTCATCGTCAGGCCACTCATATGATGTAGACGGCGGACTGCGGCGGCGTCAGCCACTCCACGCCCTCTTCCGTCACGACGATGTTCTCCTCGACCCCGAGATCGTGGATGCAGGGCTCCAGCGTGAAGACCATCCCCGGTACGATTTCGCCGGTGACCCGATCGCCGTAGCGCGCGTTGCGCGGTCCGAGGAGCAGGCCACCGTCGTGGCAGAGCCGCCCGACCTGATGGCCCAGCGCGTGGGTGAAGGTGTAGCCCCGTTCCTTCACGTAGTTGCGCACCGCCTCGTCGATCTCATACCCGCGCTTGCCAGGTTCGATCAGCTGGGCGGCCATGCGGATCGCCTCGACCATGGTGTCGAAGGCGTGCTGCTGATCGGGCGCGACCTCGGTTTCGCCCGGTTTGCGGAAGTACCACATGCGCTGCAGGTCGGAGGCGTACCCCTCGAAGAAGACGCCGAAGTCGATCTGCAGGCCATCGCCGGGCCGGATCGGATCGTCGCTCGGCGGCTCGTGTCCCGGCTTGTGGCGCGAGGTGGTCACCGACGGGCAGTAGGAGGCATCCCAACTCGGGGTCACCTCGTACGCCTGCATGCGCTCGTTGATGAACTCGTGCACCTGCATCTCGGTCAGGCCGGGTCGGACCCAGGCGGTGACGTCGTCGAAGATCATCTGGGTGATTGCGCAAGCGCGGCGGATGCGCTCGATCTCCAGCGGCGTCTTGACCGCCCGCAGCATCGACGTGATCGGCTCGGACGATTCGATCCGATCGGCCATGCCGATCTGGTCGAGCGCTTTGGTCAACCGGAGGTAGAGGCCGTAGGTAAGACCATCGGTGCCGGAGTCGGATTCCGAATAGTTGATCGCAATCCGGGCCGGATTCCGCTCGCGCAGGGTGTCGAGAAAGACCGGCAACCAGTCGTCGTGGTAGCCATGGATGACATCGAACGCGCCCTCGACTTGACCGGTGTCGTAGTCAGCCACGATCGCGACGCTCGGTCCCTCGGCAAAGACCATCAGCGCCGCCTGGCCAACCAGGTATTCGCCGCCCATGGCGTAGGGGAGGAGGAGATCGCTCCCTTCCCGGCTGAAGGTCAGCCAGACATCGATGCCGTGCTTCTGCAGCAACGAGCGCGCCTGAGCGTGCTTCTCCGCCACCAATTCTCGCCGGGCAATCTGCGCCTCGGTCAATGGCAACGCATTGGATTCGCTGGTATTCGTCATGCTGATGTCCCTCTGATCGCCTACAACCCGCGCAGAGTGGAGGCTGTCATAGCGAGATGAATTCCACAATCGTGATGGTACATTACCGGCATTTTGCTGCGGCCCTTGAACTGTAAGAATCAGGTGAGAAACGGATGTCTCCAATACGCGAGCCTAGTGATCACGATGCTTTCCGGCCGATCACCGAAGTTGTGCTTGATGTGCAATCTATTCAGGAGGGCGGGTTTATAGTCATCGGAGCGATACCTCGCGTTGCATTGGCATCGTGGGAAAATTGCTTTACCGATCTGGCGGGAATAGGTTGGGGAACGCTAAGGATCCACTTGGCGCTGGATCACCCTGATCGCTTGCGTCTTCCGCGATTTCTCGAATCAATCGTGGAAACGGTAAGGAACCCGAGAATAGCGTTGCGCTCAGAGTCGCAACATGATCTGGTGAATCTGGTTGGCCCCTATGACCTTGCCCACGACATGGTTGTGAGTGTCGTAATCAGCAGTACACCTGAAATGAACAACGGTGTTGTATCGGCTCGAATCCAGCGTCGCAGCCAACTCTTCAAGAGAAGATATGAGAATCTGATTGTTTGGAAGAGAGAATGAGAAGTGATCGTCTGGCGGGACTGCCACCCCCCGCATAGCCTTAGCTTTCGCTGGATCCGGCCGTAGAAATGCAGACTTGTCTACCTCAGACAATCACTTTTCACTATTGATTCTATCAAGAAGGCGTGGAAATTGCAGTATTCAAACACACCACGCGGATACTGGGTTCAAGATACCTGCCACGTCGACTGAATGTCACCAATATGTACGTACATTGTTGGTCGGAGCAACGGGACCGTTGTAGTCAATCAGTAGAGTTGGAAAACGATGCTGCCGAGAAGAACGCCGTCGGTGTAGATGAACGCGGCGTATTCGCCCGGCGCCAGGGAGCCGTTGATGGCAAAGGGGAAACTCAGCCAGGCGTTCGAGGCGCTTCGCTCGATGGTGATTTCCGCCTGCGCGATCGAGGTGCCGTCTTTGTAACCGAGGATGGCGTAGTAGACGGCGCCGGCGCTGACTTCGTGGATTCGGGCCGACACATAGATCGTACCGCCGCGAGACGCGCTGCTGCCCGGATTCGACGGCTCGCCGTTGGAGCCGACCGAAGTGGCGATGCGCAGGCTGGAGAGGACCGGCTGGGGCGTTGTGGTCGGACCCGCCGTCGGGGTGCCGGCGAAGATGTTGGCGGTGACGGTCTGCTGCACCGAGGCGACGCGCGATTCCTGGGT
>JADLGF010000260.1 GCA_020849415.1 Thermomicrobiales bacterium | reverse complement strand
GATGCGCGAAGCAGGGAGCACGATGATGGCTGGCTACACGGATCTCGACGTTCTGGCGATCCACCGGCACGACTACGGCAGTCGCGCGATCGAACTTGAGAAGGCGCTCGAAGGCGCCTTTCTCGAAAACCCGCCGCGGGGTATTCGGCGCGCGGTCCGAGCGGCGCAGGGTCGCGCCGATCTCGATTGGAGCCGCTACCTCTACATCGATCGCCGCGCGGCCCAGGCAACCAGGGAGTAGCTACGAGATGGGGGAATCGAACATGCTCGCGTCGTTGATCAGGTATCACGGAACGGCGACCCAACTGCTGGCGTCGCTGGCGGTCGATCTCTCGGAGCAGGACCTCGATACCCCCATCGAGGGGTACGAGCGCTCGATTCGCTCGACCCTGCAGCACCTGGTCGAGGTTGACTGGGCGTGGCGAAGCGCCGTCGAAACCCGCACGACGCCCGATTGGTCGGCGATGGCGGGACCGGCCGGTCCCGCCATCGCCGATATCGCGGCGGCGCATGCGGCCGGAAACGAGCGACTGCTCGCCTGGATCGCGGGGGCCACGGAATCGGACCTCAACGCCGGGTTTGACGTGCACTGGCCGTGGATGCCCGAGCCGAACGAGGTGATTCCCTGGCGCGCGATCTCGCAGATTGTGCTGCATGGCCAGCAGCACCGGGGCGAACTCGCCGTGGCGCTGACGCGGCTCGGCCGGAGCCCGGGAAACTTTGATTACATCTTCGTCGAGGCGTCGTAGCGACAACGGAACGGGAGGTGCGCCATGCTCGGAAAAGCGATGTTGGTTTCGATGGTCGATTACCATCGGCAGGTCAACGAGCGATTGCTCGAACTGGCGGCGACGTTACCGGATGACGCGCTCGATGCACCGAATCCGGGCACAGGTCGCTCGATCCGGCGCACTTTCCGGCACATGGCGGCCACCGACGGCCGCTGGCGGACCTTCCTCGAAACCCACAAGCGGGCCTGGGAGGAGGGCGCCGACGATCAACACGCCACCATCGCCGAGATCGCCACGCTCCAGGCCGGCGAAACGGCGGCGCTGGCGGCCTGGCTGGAGGGGCAGACCGAGGACGACCTGCTGCAGCCGGTCGAGATCGTCTGGGATGGCGAGGTGTACACGATGGCGCCGTGGCATGGCCTGCTGCAACTGCTGCTGCACGGCCAGCAACACCGCGCCGAACTCGCCGCCGCCCTCACCGAACAAGGCGCCAGCCCGAACGACGTCGATTACATCATGTACGTCTAGCGGGGCGTGAGGTATCAGGCGTGAGGAGTTGGGATCTGTAATCGAGCCTCGAACCCAATACCATTCCTCACGCCTCACGCCTCACGCCTCACGCCTCACGCCTCACGCCCTCGTCCGGTTATCCTCTCAGGAGTGAATTGAATTGCCTGAAAGGATTCCCGATCCGTGACCTCCGCCGCCCCGCAACCGATCGAACTGGTGACGTTCGATCTCTACGACACCCTGATCGAAATCGTGCCCTCCCGCTGGGAGCGGCTCGGCTACGCGCTCGACAAGCTCGGGCAGCCAGTGCACCTTCACGCGCTGCGCGCGGCCGATGTGGTGGCCGAGGATTTCTACACCGAGCAGAACACGATCAAGCCGATCCGTGATCTCGACCTCGACACCCAGGATGCGTTCCGGGTCGAGTACATGCGGCGTTGGCTTGGCGCGGCCGGGTATCAGGTGACGGACGAGCTGGCGGTGGCGGCGCGTCACGGGTACCGGGCCGAACTCGATTCCCCCAACTGGTTCACCAACTACCGCGTCTTTCCGGATGTGATCGAGACGATGCAGCGGCTGGAAGCGGCCGGCGTGAAGCGGGCGATTATCTCGAACGCCGATAGCGATGTCACCGACTTCGTCGTTCACCTGGAGATGGCGGAAGCGTTCGACCTGATCGTGACCTCGGCCGTGGTCGGCTGGGAGAAGCCCGATGTCCGCACCTTCCAGGCGGCGTTCATCCCGCTGGAGGTGGCGCCGGAACGCTCGCTGCACATCGGTGATCAACCTCGCTCGGACGTGGTCGGGGCGCTGGAAGCCGGCATGCGCGCGGCGTTGATCGACCGCTACGCCCGCCACAGCCAGGCGAACCACGATGTGCCGGTCATGGTCGATTTCAACGCCCTGGTCGAGTACGTGCTGAAGAACAACGAGGCGGCCGGCCGGTAGGAGTCAGGTGCCAGGAGTCAGGAGTTAGAGGAACGTTTCGTGCATCTCACTTCTGACTCCTGATTCCTGATTCCTAGCTACCCACCGCGATCGTCTCCTCGATCGTGGTTCGGGCGACCACGACCGCCGCGCCGGAGGGCGTGACCGTTTCCAGCACCAGTTCGAAACTCCACTCACCACTGGTGAACCCGGTCGCCGGGATGTAGCGGGTGGTGATCGGCGTTTCCCCGGTCGGCAACGAGAGCGACTGATTGATCGGAAACCGCTCCACTTCCTCCCCATCCAAAAAAGCGATCAAAGAAAGCTGCATGCCAGTGGCGGGTTCGCCGTTGTTGATGATTGATGCGTTGACTGTAACGAACTGGACCGCGCCCGTGGCTGGTGCGGCAACCGCCGACGCGGTGCTGATTCGATATCGCGTGGGTTCGGGTGTGGCGGCAACCGTCGCAGAAAGGGTTGTCTTTGCGATCACGGCACTTGCGCCGGTTCGCTGATCGGTAAATACACCCTCGATCTGATAGTCGCCAGGGGGTAACCCGCCGGGAATACCAAGTGTCAAAGTCGCTGACTCCCGCGCGAACACCGTTTGCATGGCAATCGGCGCAGTTGCAATCGTTCGTCCGGATGCATCCCGAAGGGTTATCTCTCCTGACGGCCTGACGTGCCTTACGCCGTCGTTGTGGATCGGAATCCGGAGAACCAGAGCGTCCGGTAGGGACTCAAGACTCGGTTGCCCGAAACGGAATGCAGCGTTCATGTCTCCCGGAACAGTGATGAGGATTGGCACCACGTATCGAGTGCGTTGCCGAATGTCACTTATGCCTTCAACGTCATAAGCATCGGCGTGTTCGCCTGCTACAGCTGCGATGTACTCTCCCGGGGGCGTTCCTTCCGGGACTTGCACTTCGACAATACGCTCGACCCCTTCACCCGGCTCGAGAGTCACCGTCTCTTCCGGGAACACGATCCACTTTGAAACTTCATTCGATTCGGTGCCGTATTTCGCGGCGACCATACCACCCTGATCGCCGGTGAAAACATTGACGGCATAGCTGCGAATGTCCAGCGTCACAGTGCCGTTGTTTCCAATAAGGACTGTGAGCTTCGTCGAATCTCCGCCTTCGACATCAACGCTGAACGATGTCAACACACCAGTTTCGGCGGGATGGAAAAGGAATGATCGAGCGAACATATCGTTGTCGCTTTCGGGGGTTCCTTCTTCCGCAGATACGGATTGAATCAGGCCCGCCATCAGGCTGATGGTGATGCCGAGAGTGAGCAGCAATTTCCAAAGATGTATGCCAAGGCAGCGAGGTCCTGCATTACGTCGGTGGTTTGGACTCATAGTATTCCCTTGTCACGTGGCTGTGGTGGACGGAGAGCGTCCCGAAGGAACTCGTGAACGCTCCCCATCTCATCACCTTTCGCTCATCTTCGACGAAGCACGAGCCAGCAAGTCGGCTGCGTTCCGCCAAGGCTCTGCACTACGGGAGGGGATTGGGATCGGGAAGGACATCAACCGTGATCTCGGAGAGATAGACTCCGGGTGCTGTCCCGATCGGAAGCGTGAGATTCACGTCAACCTGCCCACCGGACATAATCGTGCCCACGCCTGCATATCCAAAATGGACCTTTGCAGGAGCGTTGAGCGCGTTACTGCCGGTCCACGTTCCGCCTGCCGGCGGAGCTGCTTGTCCGTACGGATCAAGCTGATTCACGTAGTAGCCGATATCGCCGATAGCCAGGTTGTTGGGATTGTTGAAGTTGGTTGACTGGGCCTGCGCGACACCGCTGGTGAAGACGATCTTGAAGTTGCTCGCATCGATCGTCTTGGTTGGATCACCCTGATTGACGAAGTCGCTCGAGACGAGTGTAGTGTCGAAGGCGGGGCGATAACTCAGATCGTCCCAATAGCAGATGCCGAACTCACCAGTTGCAGCGCCCGCGGTCGAGGCGGACGGATTCGTCGCGATGTCAAGGAAAACGGTGTCCTGAGCCACAGGTTGTTGCGCGGCTATGGAGGCGGGGCCGTTGCAAATTACCACCGAAAAGGCGCCGCCAGTTCCGACGACGACCACAACGTCGGCATTATCATTCGCGGCCAGAGCGGCCGGGGCGGCGATGGAGCCGAGGAGGCCGAGCGACAGGGCGCCGGCCAGGAGCGTTTTCCGAATGTTCATGGTGTGCACAACCTCACATACGGGCCCGGAATGCGCAGGCGCCACGGTCCAAACGTCTCGCGTTGGCGCGGGCTTCCTGCCATACTGGGCGACGGATCGGTGGCGTTCAGGTCTCACGCTTGCGCCACTCGTTCCAGATCCGGTGGCCTCGCCCTCGCGAGGTCACCCTTTTTTGCGCCGATCTTCGCGGCGCGCGGCCCTCTTCCCCGTACGCTCCCTCCTTCTATATCCCGTCCGCCGATGCGATCAGGGTCGCATCGATCGTGGTGCCCAGTGCTCCAAGGGCCGCGTACTGCGGGGCCTGGAGCGTGATGGTGATCATGATTGATTGGGTGGCCGGCGCCTCCGGCCCGGCCGCGAACGAAGCGGCGAGGCACCCGTCCGTCAGATCGCACTCACCGATCAGGAGCGCGAAGCCCTCCCGAACGGCGCCATCGGTATCGACGATCGGGCTCGCATCGAACCAGAGATCCCAGCCGCCGCAGGTCTGATCGAGGCCGGTCACGGTCAGGCTGAGTTGCCCGTCGATCCGCGTTTCACTCAAGCCGAGCGCCGTCGCCTTGATCGTTCCGAAATCGAGCGGGCCATTGAACCTGATCGAGGGCGCGGTGATGGCGGCCAATTCGGGCTCGATCCGCAAGGGCTCCCGGATGACCCCAAGGTCACGATCGATGCCGGTTACTGACGGCGCATCGACCGTAGCGGCGTGCCGGAGTTCGACCGCCGGCGATCCGGCGAGGCACGCCAGACGCTCGATCCGAAGCCGCCAGGTGAGTTCCAGGTCGGTGGAGAGCGCTCCCACGTCCGCCGATGTTCCGGCGGCGTCCGGCTGAACGATCGAGAAGTGGCTCGTATTGTCGATCGCCTCGGCCCAGACCGGTTCGCTCCCCGGAGTCAGGGCGGGACGCTGCACCTGCACGCGCCAGCCCGGAGTTACGGTGGCGTCGATCGACCAGGTCACGGCGATACCGGCCGGGGCGATGGCATCGCCTGCGAGTGTGAGCCGGCTGACGCAGCGGTATTCGATAGATCCCCCCGACGCAAGCGCCGCCGGTTGATCCTCCGCGGGTTCACACTGCGGCTCGGCCGCCAGGGCGAAGCTGAGCGTGGGTGATGGCGGCGCGGTCGGGAGCGGGGTGGGCTCCATGGTCGGCGCCGGCGCCTCCGCCGTTGGGGTCGGCGCGATTTCAGTCGGTGAGGGTCTCGGATCGGCGGGAGTGACCGTCGGTTCGAGCGTCGATTCCTCGATTGCGGGCGCTACCGGCGTGCCGGCCTCGTTCGCGAGGGCTGGCGACACAAAGAGCTGGCCGGCGATCACCGCGATCACCAGCCAACTGATTTTGTGCATTACCCGGGAATCGAACCGGTTCATAATACGCGGTGACCTCATTCGCTTCTGGTTCGGCCGGCTCGCCCAAGCAGACCTGATTCAAGACGCTATATCCGGGACCATCCCGTTCGGGTGATGATGCTTATGGATCGATCCTACCCCAATCGAACTAGCGAGGGCAATCGGGTTGGCAACCGGTGAATCGCGGCAATTGGACGCTCATCGCGGACAAACGGCCCAATCAACCCGAAAAAAGCGCCAAATCTGGTAAAAACCCGAGCTTATGTTTTTCTGGTGGGTCATTGTGGGGAGAATTGTGGGCCGAAGGACCCGGTACGGTGATATCAGGTCGGGACTTCCGAGATTCCGAATTTTCCGAAACCGGGGGAATTGCCTTCGGAATCTGGCCGCACGCTCGCCATTGCGGGTTCGCTTGAGCGATGCGGCGGTTCCGGGCGCAACGGATGCCCCCGTTTCCGGCGCGCCGGAAACGGGGCAGGGGTGAGGACGGTCTCCTCAACGGGATTATTCAGGCTGGAGCGTCAGGGGAGGAGCAGGCGTCCGCCGATCGGGCGTTCCTCGCCGCCTCCACCGCCACCGGAGTCGTCACCGTCCTCGTCCGGCTGGGTGTCGTCGCCGGCATCCGGATCATCGGTTGTTTCCTCATCGGCCGGCTCGTCGTTGGTGTCCTGATCGGCGTCGCCGTTCAGGGCGGCCAGTTGGGCGCGGGCCATCGAGGGGGAGACGAAGTTCGGCTCGAGACCGCGCAGGCAGCGCTGATTCAACTCGGATTCGGGCGAGTACAGGAAGGAGAGGAAGAGATCGTAGGCGCAGTCGGAATAGAAGATCACGCCGTGTCCCGAGGAGGGCGCCTCGACCAGGGTGGCGTTGCTCAGATGCTCGAGCAGCGGCGCCCCCCAGGAGGCCGGCGTTTGGGTGTCCCAATCGCCCACGATCACGAGGGTCGGGATATCGCTCACCACCGGCTGGGTTTCGATCGGATCGGCATCGCTTTCGGGCCAGACGCTGCAGACCGTAGCGATTTCCTCGCTGCTCGAGAGGCGCAGGCCGGAAAGGGCCGGGAAGTTGAGATCGTCGACCGAATCGATCGCCACTTGCAGGTTGTTGAACGGCGCTTCCTCGTAGCATTCGACGGCGTAATACATACCGTCTGTAAAGCCGCCGCCGTTGTCGGAAACCTCGTCGGAGAGATCATTGATCAGATCGTAGACGTACTGGATCTCCGAGGGACTGAGCTGATCCAGCTCGCTCAGCAGTTCCTCCTGGTTCTCTTCGGGCAGGAACTCGGTGACGAAGCCTCGCAGGATTTCGACGTCCGGTTCCGGGTAGTAGATGAGGATGGAGAGGAGCGCGAGCGCCGCGTAACCGCTCTCCTCACGGGAGAGGGGCGCCATTGCCTCGCCGATGTTCTTCATCCAGACCGCGCCGGGGCGGTTGGCCTGCTCCTGCATGGCCGCCCTCAGGAAGACCGCCTCGGCCGTATCCTGCAGGTCCTGGGCCTCGATGAGCATGTCATCCCACTCGCCCGGCAGATCTTCCGGCGCTTCCTCGGTCGGAAGATCGCCATCGATCACGGCGGTGAGCACGGGTGTATCGCCGCCGGCCACGATTTCTTCCACGATGATCGGCAGGTACTCCGCCACCTGCGGTAGCTGGTTGGCCAGGTTGAAAAGCGAGAAAAGACCGGCCAGGCCATCGGGGTTGCTTTCAGCCAGGGATTCCGAGAGCGCGAGCAGGTTCTCACGGAAGTTCGGATAGTGGCGATTGCAATCGCGGTCGTTTTCGCACCGCTCCACGATGCGGTTGATCGATTCATCCGCCTGCATCGGGAACCACTCGATCCCGTTGACTTCGAGCGGGTAGACCGAATCGATCACCACACTGCGGATTTGCTGCGGATGATCGCGCATCGCCGTCAGGGCGAGGCGCGTGCCGTAGGAGATGCCGACGAGGTTGACTTCGTTGTACCCGAGTGCGTTGGTGAGCGCAAAGATGTCCTTCACGCTGTTGGCGCTGTTGTACTGGCTGAGATCGTAGCCGGCCTCCTCCAGCGCCTCGGAGCAGGCGGTGTAGATGATCTGCAACACCGTGGAGGGCATCGTATCGGCATCGGTCAGTGATTCGATCTCTTCCAGCAGATCCTGGAATTCCTCGTCGGTTTCGAGGAGATAATTGAAGCCGTAGAGGGACGGGTTGCAGTTGAGGCGGGTCGAATACTTCGTGCCCCGCTGATCGAAGATGATGACATCCCGATGCTCGCGAACCTGTTCCCACATCCGGGCGCGGCCGGCGATATTCTGCAGCGAGCTGCCGCCCGGCCCACCATCGAGATAGATCATCGGATCGGTCAGGGGCGATTGACTCTTGCTCTTCAGCACCGCGTATGAAATCTGGATTTGCCGTCCGTTCGGCTCGGCATAGTTCTCCGGCACGGTCATGAGACCGCAGTAGTAGGTGTCGCCCTCGCGTTCACCCGACGGGCCGATGTTCGGACAGGCGCGATCGGAAAGCGTGCCGGCGAACTCTTCGGTCGCCTCGGATTCGGCGGTCGGCGTTTGCGCGGTGGCGGACTGCGCCAGCGAAGGTATGCCGGCGAGGAGTGAAAGCAGGATGGCGAGGCTGCCGATCCAGGAAAACCACTGTGAACGTTTCTTCATCACGAGCTGCCCATCCCCATTGTTGGTAGATCGTACGGTCCCGGTGATTGTGCACCATTGCACCCGAAGCCGCGATTCAGGCCCGCGACTCCTTCCATCGCTACTGTAGCCTGTTCGACCATCGGCGTGAACTGGTGAAATCACCCAGAATGCGCTGGTAACCAAGGAAGGGAGCCGATGATGAGCGGTGGATGGTTCGATCTGTCGGGCAGGGTGGCGCTGGTGACCGGGGCGGGCGCGGGCATCGGCCGGGCGATCGCCGCCGGTTTCGCGGCACAGGGCGCCGATCTGCTCGTTTGCGATATCGATGAATCTGGTCTCACAGAAACGGTGCGGCTGATCGAGGCGGCCGGCGGGCGCGGCTACGGCGTCCGCACCGATGTTTCGAGGCCGGAGGAGCGCCACGCGCTCCTGGCGGACCTCGACGCCCGCTTCGGGCAAATCGACATCCTCGTCAACAACGTCGGCACGCTGCGCCGCGCCCGGCCGGAGGAGCAGCCGATCGAGGACCTCGAGTACGTGTTGGCGAGCGGGGTGCTCGCCTCGTACGCGCTCGCCCAGGGCGCCGCGCAACGGATGATCGCGGCCGGTCGGGGCGGCAGCATCATCCAGATTTCATCGATCGCCGGGGTGAGCGCGCTCGGTCGCGGCAATCTCACCCACAGCGTCAACAAGGGCGGCGTCAATCAGTTGACCAAGGAACTGGCGGTCGAGTGGGCGCGGTACGGCATTCGGGTGAACGCGATTCTCCCCTGTCAGGTGCGAACCGAGTCATTCGTCGCGGCGCTGGAACGGGGCGCGCTCGATCCCACCGTGCAGCAGCGCATGCTCGATGGCATCCCGATGGGGCGGATGGCGACCCCGGAGGAGATGGTGGGTCCAGCCATCTTCCTCGCCTCCGATGCCGCCGCGATGGTGACCGGGGTGCTGCTGCCGGTCGATGGCGGCAATCTGGCCCTGAACGCCGGCGGCAGCCGGGAATGGTGACGGAGGCGTGGGGCGGCGGGCGTGAGGCGTGAGGCGTGAGGCATAAGGCGTGAGGCATAAGGCGTGAGGATAGTGGGCGTGGGGCGTGAGGTTGCGGTTGCCCTTATGTTAAAACATAAGGCTAGGGACGGAAACGCCTCCGGCGTTTGGGTTGGTGGTTGCGCGGAATCCCGCCATCCTCATACCTCACGCCTCACGCCTCACGCCTGACGCCTGACGCCTCACGCCTACATCCCGACCCGCACCAGCCCCCCTTCGTAGGCGAGCACGACGAGTTGGGCGCGATCGCGGGCGCCGAGTTTCATCATCGCCCGATTGACGTGGGTTTTGACGGTCAGGGGTGAGAGAAAGAGGCGGTCGGCGATCTCATCGTTGCTGAGTCCGGTGCCGACGAGGGTCATGATCTCACGCTCCCGGCCGGTCAGGAGTTTGAATGCCGCCGGTTCGACGATCGGCAGCGCCATTCCGCCGCCTGCCAGTTGCGCCAGCAGGCCGCGGGTGGCGCGCGGCGAAAGCAGCGCCTCACCGTTCGCGACGATCCGGATCGCATCGAGCAGTTCCGCCGGCTCCACCCCCTTGCCGAGGAAGCCGCTGGCGCCGGCCCGGATCGCCCGGAGGACGAATTCGTCGATCTCGAAGGTGGTCAGGATGATCACCCGCACTCCGGCCAGATCGTCATCGCCGGTGATCCGGCTGGTGGCGGTGATGCCATCCAGGTCCGGCATCCGGATGTCCATCAGCACCACATCCGCCCGGCTTCTCCGGGCGAGCGCGACCGCTTCCGCTCCGGTCGAGGCTTCCGCGACCACGGTCAGATCGGGGGCGGAATCGATCAACGCCCGGAAACCGGCCCGGATCAAGGCCTGATCATCGGCAAGCAGCACACGAATGGTCATGACGATGCTCCGCTGATCGGTAACTCGACCCGGACGCGATAGAGGCCACCCTCCACCGGGCCGGCTTCGATCGTCCCGCCGGCCGCCATGACCCGTTCCCGCATCCCCAGGATGCCGTGACCGGACCGTTTCTCCCCGCTACGGGCTCGATTCACCCGGTTCTCGATCTCGATCCGCAACGAATCCGCGCGATAGTCGATCCGCAACCGGGCGCGGCCACCGATTCCGTGGCGTTGGGCGTTTGTCAGCGATTCCTGGACGATGCGATAGGCGGCGAGCGCGGTCGCCGGGCTGAGTGTCCCGGACTCGCCGGTGGTTTCCCGGTCAACCACCAGCCCGGCCGCGGAGAAATCAACGATCAATTGATCGAGCCGATCGAGCGTGGGCATGGGATCGGTCGCGTCCGCTGATTCATCACTCTGGCGCATCACGCTCAACATGCCGCTGAGTTCCTCGAGCACCGTTCCGGCGCCGCGACGTACGTGGGCGAGGGCCACCTCGGCCCCGGCGGGATCATCGCGCAGCAGGTGATGCGCCACCCCCGCCTGCACATTGATCACGGCGATGTTGTGCGCGATCACATCGTGCAATTCTCGCGCTATCCGCAATCGCTCCTCCATCACACGGCGCCGCGCGACTTCTTCGAGCGCCCGCTGACGGCGTTCCTGCAGCGCCGCCGCCCGTTCCTGTCGCGCCGCCACGTAGGCGCGCCGGCTTCGCACCGCATCCCCGGCGGCGGCGGCCGTGGCGGCCCAGGCAATTTGTTGCAGATTGTCGGCCACGAACCACGGGCTCGACCGGGTGATCAGCGCCGTCGCAAAGAGGGTTCCACCCACGACCACGGCGGCGATCCAGGCGATCCGGCGTTCCTGGGTGGCGGCGACCGTGTAGAGCGCCAGGCACGCCGTCACGCGCAGAACCACCTGATCGTCTTCGGGAATCAGCGACCAAACACCCGCCGCGAGGGAAAGGGCGAGCACCGGCAGGGGAGCGAACCGGCGCAAAAGGATCAGCGCGGCCGCCACCACGCACCACAGAACGTCGATCGTATCGAGCGTTGCTCCGGCTTCGGAGCCGTCGACCGCCTCGAACAGCAACAACGCCGCGCAGATCGAGACCGCCAACGTCAGATCGACGATCAATGGATGGATGCCGGCCGGCCGGTCCCTTGAGCCGCCCGGAGCGACTGTGGCGATCATCGTCCGCACTCTTTCCGCGCCCGCATGGCTGACCCTGATTCAGGGCTGTGGCCCTCCGATTGTTCCATTGTGGAGGTTGCGGCCGCTGATGCAGTCATCTCCCCGAAGCACCGCCGGCTACTGCGAACGCAGTAGACAAGAAGCCTGCGCGCGCCGGACGACACCTGATTGTGGCCCGCTCATTATCGGGTGGGGCCACTGCAGCGGCCAACGATTCAACTACCCGGGAGATCACTGGATGTTCGCTCGACTTGGCGCCTGGTGTCACGACCGCCGCAGGCTGGTGTTGGGAATCTGGGCCGCCTTGCTCATCCTTGGCGTGGCCCTGATGGGCACGGTGGGCGGAGCGTTTCGCGAAGAGTTCAACCTGCCCGAATCAGAATCACGCGTCGGGTTCGAGCTGCTCGAAGCCAACTTCGGCGGGCAGGGCACCAACGCCATCGGGACGATCGTGTTCCGGGCCGAACAAGGTGTCGATGATCCGGTGGTCCAGGCCGCGATGGAGGCTCTGTTCACAGCCGTCGCGGAACAGCCACATGTGCTCGGCGTGATCAGTCCATACAGTCAGGCGGGAGCGGATCAGGTTTCCGTGGACCGAACCATCGCCTACGCCAATGTGGAGATGCCGAACGACATCGCTTCGGCCGAATCGCAGGCGATCAGCCTCTTCATCAGCGATCAAACGCCGGCTATCGACGGTCTGACCGTGGAACGGGGCACCTTCT
>JADLGF010000259.1 GCA_020849415.1 Thermomicrobiales bacterium | reverse complement strand
GCGCGATCGGCGACATGGGCAAATTCATGCAGTACCAGACCGGTCAGGCGATCGGCGATGCGGCCCAGAATCCGGGCGATGGCGGCAGCGCCATGGCGACCGGGGCCGGCTTCGGCGCCGGCGCCGCCATGGGGCAAGCGATGGCCCAGGCGATGTCGGGTGCGCTCAACCAGCCGAAGAGTCCGGAGCCGGCGGCCCCGCCGGTCGCGGCCAGTCCGTGCCCGAATTGCGGCCAGCCGCTCCCGCCCGGCGCCAAGTTCTGCCCGCACTGCGGCCAGAAGATCGCGTCGACGGTCACTTGCCCCGAATGCGGCGCCGAAAACCAGGCCGGCGCCAAGTTCTGCACCGAGTGCGGGAAATCGCTCACGTCGTAGCGAACCGAGGCCATTGGGCTCGAAGCCCAATGCTGAAGACGGAAGCGGCTCCGCCGCTTGGTTGGTTTGTGTCAAACCCGAGCGCCGGAGGCGCTTCTGTTCCGGTCCTGTGGCTTCCAGCCACAGGACCGGAGCCAGGCTTTACCGCTACCACCCCCAACCCCGTTATACCCACGAAAACCCCAGGTTTTGCGGATAAATGCTATAATATTCAGTGGCGCAAGCGCCGAAATACGCACCTTTTTGTGAAGGGATCCCTCAATTGGATATCGGCAACGTCCGGATCGCCAGCATCGAAACCGAGATGCGGCAGTCGTATCTCGATTACGCGATGAGCGTGATCGTTCAGCGTGCGCTGCCTGATGCCCGGGACGGCTTCAAGCCCGTCCACCGCCGCGTCATCTACGCCATGCACGAACTCGGCATGCGCAGCAATTCCCGCTACCGCAAGAGCGCGGGCGTCGTCGGCGAAGTGCTCAAGAACTACCACCCGCACAGCGATGTCGCCGTGTACGACACCCTCGTCCGGATGGCGCAGGATTTCTCCCTCCGCTACCCGTTGATCGATGGTCAGGGCAATTTCGGCTCGGTCGATGGCGATCCCGCCGCCGCCATGCGGTACACCGAATCGCGCATGGCCCAGATCACCGACGAGATGATCGTCGACATCGACAAGAACACCGTCGATTTCAAGCCGAACTACGACGCGTCGGTTGAAGAGCCGGTCGTGTTGCCGGCGCGGCTGCCGAACCTGCTCATCAACGGCTCCTCCGGCATCGCGGTCGGCATGGCGACCAACATCCCGCCGCACAATCTGGGCGAGATCTGTGACGCCGTCGTTTACGTGCTCGAAAACCCGGACGCGACGCCCGACGAACTGATGCAGATCGTGAAGGGCCCGGACTTCCCGACCGGCGGCACCATCCTCGGCACCGAGGGCATCCGCTCCTACTTCGCCACCGGCCGTGGCCGCATCGTCATTCGCGCCAAGGCGTTCGTCGAAGAAGCGCAGCGCGGCAACAAGTGGCAGATCATCGTCACCGAGCTCCCCTACCAGGTCAACAAGGCGGTCCTCATGGAGCGGATCGCCGAGATGGTCAAGGATGGCCGGATCGACGGTATCAGCGACATGCGGGACGAATCGGACCGCAGCGGCATGCGCATGGTCATCGAACTCAAGCGCGACGCCCAGCCGATGAAGGTGCTGAACAACCTGTTCAAGCACTCATCGCTGCAGCAGACCTTCGGCGTGATAATGCTGGCGCTGATCGACGAGGGCACGCAGCCGCGCGTGCTGCCGTTGCGCCGCGCCCTTCAGGAGTACATCACGCACCGGCAGGTGGTGATTCGCCGCCGCACCGAATACGACCTCGAACGCGCCCGCCGTCGCGCCCACATCCTCGAAGGCCTCAAGATCGCCTTCGATAACCTCGATGAAGTGATCCAGACGATCCGTCGGTCGCAGACGACCGAGACCGCCCGCCGCAACCTGATGAGCCGCTTCGGATTGAGCGAGTTGCAGGCCAACGCCATTCTCGACATGCAACTGCGCCGGCTCGCCTCGCTGGAGCGGAAGAAGATTGACGACGAGTACAAGGAAGTGCTCGCCCTGATCGCGGAACTCGAGGGCATCCTCGCCGACTCCGGGAAGGTGCTCGACATCATCCGCACCGATATGGCCCAGATCAAGGAGAAATACGGCGACGAGCGCCGCACCCGCATTCAGGAAGTTTCGGGCGTGCTGAACGAAGAAGACCTGATTCCGGAAGTTGACGTGCTAGTCACGATCACCAACCGAGGCTATGTGAAGCGGATCGCCGCCGATGCCTACCGCGAGCAGCATCGCGGCGGTCGCGGCAAAACCGGTGTCACCTTCCGCGATGAGGACGCCCTGCAGCACATCCTGGCGGCCAACACGCACGACTCGCTGCTCGTCTTCACCAATCGCGGGCGTGTCTACCAGATCAAGGTGCACGAACTGCCCGATTCCGGTCGCACTGCCAAGGGCGTGCCGATCGTGAATGTCATCAGCCTGCAACCGGATGAAACGGTGACCACTCTGATGAACATCAAGTCGTACGAGGAGTCGCGCTTCCTCTTCTTCACCACCCGCCAGGGTCAGGTGAAGCGCACGAGCCTCGATCAGTTCAAGTCGGTCCGCTCGAACGGCCTGTTGGCAGTCGGTATCAAGGAAGACGATGAACTCGCCTGGGTGCGGCAGACCTCCGGCAGCGATGAGGTGCTGCTCGTCAGTGAGGGTGGCCAGGCGATCAAGTTCAACGAGACCGATGTCCGGCCGATGGGCCGTGGAGCCGCCGGCGTGATCGGCATGCGTCTGGGCGTCAACGATCGCGTGATCGCCTTCGAAGTTGTCGATCCGACCCGCGATATGCTCGTCGCCTCGGAGCGCGGTTTCGGCAAGCGCACCGCCATCGAGCTCTTCCGCGGCCAGGGTCGCGGCGGTAAGGGCGTGCAGGCGATGAAGCTGACGCCCAGGACGGGCAAGATCGTCGCCGCCGCCATGGTCGATGACGAATCGTCGGTGATGCTGATGGATTCGAAGGGCGTGGTGATCCGCATCGCCGCCCGCACCATCAGCCGGCTCGGCCGCTCGACGCAGGGTGTGACGCTGAAGAAGCTGCAGGACGACGAGCACCTCGTCGCCATGACCGCCACCCAGAACAAGGACGACGACGGCCTCGGCGGCGTCGATCCCTCGATGATCCTCCCAACCGACGGGAAGTAATCGTTTCCAAGGAACCGGGGCCGCGCAGGCAATCTGTGCGGCCCCGGTTGTCTTTCAGAAACCATCATGGCACCCGGAACGCCGTGTCGTCGTAGGGCTGCGGACCTTGTGTCCGCAACCCTACAGCGCGCTTTGCACGTGCCAGGATCGTTATCGCAAGGGAGGACGGCGGGAGGGGCGGAAGCGTTCCGGTTCGGTGTAGAGCTCGCGGCCGAATGGGCGCGAATCCCGTTCGAACTGCCGCGCCAGAATCGCCAGGATACTCGTCGCCACCACCATCAACACCGAGGCAGCGAAAAGCGCGCTGAACAGCAGCGGCACGATCTCCCCGGAACTCCGCGAGAAACTCGGCCCCTGTCCGCTCAGCCACAACAGCACGACCTGAAGCCCGAGAGCCAGCGGCGGCACGAACGCGCGCAATGCCGGTGCGAGTGACCACGCCATCACCGCCGCCCCCGCCGCGATGATCGCGGCCTGTCCCAGCGCCCGCACCGCCTGCAACTCCTCGATCCCGCCGCGAAGGCCGATGATGGCCGGAATGATCATCGCCGCCGGCAAGACCAGCAGCGCTGCTTCGTCCGGTTCGTCGGCGGACCAGATTGCAAACGCCGCCGCCATCGCCGTCATGATCAGGCAGATCAGGAAGGTGAAGAGCATGGGCGCCCAGGCGCTGCCGGCTGACAAGGCGACGTGCGGCTGACGCGCGAGCGTCACCGCCAGGGCGGCGATCGGCATGATGGCGGCGGTAGTTACCAGATTCGAAATCCAACCCCGCGTGAAAAGCGTTGCTCCCTCATCTCGGGAGACGACCACACCGACGATCATCGCCACCACCACGATGGCGACAAGCCACGGCCAACCGTCCGGATCCTGGAAGAAGGGGATCAGGCTCGCGCCGAAGGCGACCACCGCCGTCACCGCGTTCGTCACGGCGATGCCGAGGATGCGGCGGTCCCGATCGACGAAGGGCGCGGGTCGGCGCACCGGTGGTCGCACTCGCTCGACCGGCGCCGGCACCGGACGCGGCGCCGGCTGCTCGAAGGTCCGGGACCAGGGTTCCGGCTCCCAGCGGTCCGAGTCGCCGTCGCCAACCTTACGCACCGGTGGTCACCGTTGCTGACGGCCGCAGCGACGCGATCGAACGCTGCGTCCGTTCCCGGTTGCGGAACGAGGAGACCGAATCGATGCCGCAGAGTTCGAGCATATCGAGCGTCTGCGGAATGCCGCTGCCGATGTGCTGTGGCGCGTGGCTATCGGTGCCGGTCGTGATCAGGGTTCCCCCGGCCTCCACGTACCAGCGAACGATGGCCGGACCTGGCATGGAGGTCTTCGGCGATTGGCGCAATCCGGACGTGTTGATTTCGAAGGACATCCGCTCGCGGATGAGGATTTCGAACAGCTCCTGCAAGCCGTCCTTGTAGCGGACCGGATCGTAGGTCCGCTTCGCCTGCGGTGCGTAACGCTTCGGCAGATCGATGTGGCCGAGGGTATCGAACAGGCCGCTGCTCGCCGCCAGTTTCAGGCGCCGGAGGTACGGCAGGTAGACATCGTCCCACTCCCGGTCATCGAAATAGTCCTGAAAGATAATCTGACCCGCTTCCCCATAGTGCACCGACCCGATCACGAAATCGAACTCGTGGTGCGAGAGAAACCGGGCGACATCGTCCGCGATCCGTTCATTGAAATCGGCCTCGACCCCGGCCAGCACCACCAGCCGGTCACCGAATCGCTCGCGGCACTCCGCGATCGACGCGAAAAACGCCTCCGGGCGGTAATATCCGTAGCCAGGATCGGAGGGTTCGTGATCGAGATGATCGCAGAAGGCGATTTCCGTCACCCCGGCCGCGACGGCGGCCTCGCACTGAACCGCCATCGGTATCTTGCAGTCGATCGAGTACTCAGTGTGCACGTGATAGTCGAGCATGCGGAATCCTCACCCGGAGAACGGATTGCAGTGGCCAGTATACGGGGCGGGCGGCGGCGATCGACGCGGATCTGGAGCGGGCAATGACGAACCGGATCGGCATCTTCGGCGGGTCATTCGATCCGGTTCACATCGGACACTTGATCATCGCCAGCGACCTTTGCGATCGGCTCGAACTCGATCGGGTCCACTTCGTCCTCGCGCCGCGGCCGCCCCACAAGACGTCCCTCTGGGCCTCCGACGACGACCGGCGCGCCATGCTCGAACTTGCCATCGCCGATGATCCCCGCTTCACGCCCGATTACCGGGAGTTCGGGCGGAGCGGGCCTTCCTGGAGCGTCGAGACCGTAGCGTCGTTCGCCGAAGAGTTTCCCGAGGCGGAACGCTTCTTCATCATGGGGCAGGATTCGCTCGCTGATTTTCACACCTGGCGCGAACCCCACCGTTTCCTGACCCTCGTCCGGCTCGCCGTGGCCGCCCGGCCGGGCACGGGCATCGCCGGCGATCTGATCGAGCGTTTCACTCCGGACGAGCGCGCCCGTATCCACCCCTTCGAAACGCCGATGATGGACATCTCCTCGACCCTGATCCGGGAGCGCATCGCCGGCGGATGGTCGATCCGTTACCTCGTTCCGCACGCCGTCGAGGCATTCATTGTTGCCAACGATCCATACCCCACGGGACCTTTGGCGCAGCCGTGATTGACCCGCTTTTCCGAACCGCCCTATACTCGCCGGGGCATTCGCGCAATAAGGGTGTCTTCGCGTTTCGGCGCGCCCAAAAACCAAGCTGACGTCGATGAGGAGTTGGAACCGTGCGCAACAGGCCGTTAGTGGCGTTGATACTGATCTTTCTGGTCACCGCCCTGGCCACCTGGATCGCATTGCCTGGCGATGACTTCGACATCGCTGACTTCCGGCGCGATCACCCGATTCGCCAGGGACTCGACCTGCAGGGTGGCTTGCAGGTGGTGATGCAGGCGAATCCTCCGGAGGGTGTCACGGTCGATGCCGACATGATGAATGGCCTCCGCGATACGATCGAGCGCCGCGTGAACGGCCTCGGAGTGAGCGAGCCGCTGATCCAGACCCGTGGCAGCAATCAGATCATCGTCGAGTTGCCCGGCCTTACCGACGTCGAGCAGGCGATCGAGGTCATCCGCACCACGGCACTCCTCGAAATCATCGATCCCCAGGGGCAATACCTTCCGGTCAATTCCTACGTGAACACCTCGCTCGGCTCAGCCGACGAAGTGCTGGCGGCGCTGACCCCCACCCCGGAGCCGGGCGCCGAAGCCTCGCCGGGGGCCTCACCGGTCGTTGATTCCGCGACGCCCTCGGCGTCTCCGCAGGCCTCCCCGATGGCGTCGCCGATCGCCGAATCAACCCCCGAATCGCAAGACACCGGTCCGGTGTTCGAGACGATCATCAGCGGTAGTGATCTTGCCGACGCCTTCGTCACCACGAACCAGCTCGGACAGATGGTGGTCGGCTTCCGCCTCACCAGCGACGCCGCCGATCGATTCTGGGATTACACCAGCACCAATATCGGCCGGCCGATGTCGATCCTGATCGACAAGCAGGTGATCTCGTCGCCGGTGATCAACGCCGCCATTTCGAATGAGGGCACGATCGAAGGCATTCCGGCGAACGAAGTGCAGGACATGGTCGTGCAGCTCCAGGCCGGCGCGCTCGCGGTGCCGCTCGATGTGGTGCAGAGCCGGACGGTCGGCCCGACCCTCGGCCAGGATTCGATCGACCGCAGCCTCATCGCCGGTATGGTCGGCCTCGGGGCGGTCGCGCTGTTCATGATCCTCTTCTACCGCCTGCCCGGCGTGATCTCGGTGATCAGCCTCCTGATCTACACCGCGATCGTCTTTGCGCTCTACAAACTGATCCCGGTCACGCTCACGCTCGCTGGCATCGCCGGTTTCATCCTCTCGATCGGTATGGCCGTTGATGCCAATGTCCTCATCTTCGCCCGGATGAAGGAAGAAATGAGAACCGGGCGAAACCTGCGCAGCGCGATCGAGGACGGCTTCAATCACGCCTGGCCCTCGATTCGTGACTCGAACATCACCTCGATGATCACCAGCGCGATCCTCTACTGGTTCGGCCAGTGGAGCGGCGCCAGCCTCATCACCGGCTTCGCGCTGACGCTCTTCGTCGGTGTCGCGGTCAGCTTCCTCACCGCCATCACGATCACCCGCACGCTGCTGAGATTGACCGTGAACACGCCGCTCGCGAATCCTCACTGGTGGTTCGGCATCGAACACGACCGTGAGGAAATCGCCAAAATGCACAACGTCGCCGACTAGGCTGAGGAGAATAACGTCATGGAACATCTCGCCAGCCGGCGCAAAACCTGGTACCTGATCTCGCTCATCTTCATGGTCCCGGGCCTGGTGGCGCTCTTCTTCTTCGGCCTCAATCTCGGTATCGATTTCACTGGCGGCACGCTCTGGGAACTCGAATTCGACCGGGCGATCACGACCGAGGAAATTCGGGACATCCTGAGTGCGAACGGAGTCGAGGGCGGCACGATTCAGGTGTCGAGCAGTGGCGATCTGTCGAACAACGTCGCGCTGATCCGCATCGCCGAAATGCCGGAAGGGTCCGCGCAGAAAACGGCGCTCGAGGATGCCTTCACCGAACAGATCGGAACCTACACCGAACTCGCCTTCTCCACGGTCGGCAGCTCGGTGAGTACCACGATCCGTAACCGTTCGATCTTCGCCATCGTGCTCGCCTCGATCGCGATCCTGCTCTACATGGCCTACGCCTTCCGCAACACCCAGAACCCGATGCTCTACGGTTCGGCGGCGATCGTCGGCATGGTGCACGACATCCTGATCGTGCTCGGTGTCTTCGCCATTCTGGGGCACTTCTTCAACGTCGAGATCGACGCCCTCTTCGTCACGGCGATCCTGACGATCATCGGCTTCTCCGTGCACGACACGATCGTGGTGTTCGACCGGATTCGCGAGAACCTGGCCAAGCGCGTCGAAGCCGATTTCGAGAAGGTTGTCGATTACTCGCTCGCCCAAACGCTGGTGCGATCGCTCAATACCTCGCTCACGGTCATCTTCACGCTGCTGGCGCTCTACCTCTTCGGTGGCGGCTCGACCCGCAACTTCGTGCTGGCGCTGTTGATCGGCATCATCTGCGGCACCTACTCCTCGATCTTCAACGCCTCGCAGCTGCTCGTTTCGTGGGAGAAGGGCGAGATCCAGGGCCTCTGGGGCCGAATGACCGGCATCTTCCGCCGGAACCCCGCTCCAGCCTGAGAACCGTCCAGCCGTTTCCCCCAGTAAAACCACCGCCGATGGCGGTGGTTTTACGCGTTTACCGCGCGGTGGTAAACTCCGGCGATGCCCGCTTCATTGGGTGAAGAGGGGGAGTCTTCGTTTTGGTCGGCGGCACGTGTACGCAAGCCGGTGATTCGGATCACCGTGCCGGGCCTCGTTGTGCGGTGTGGCGCATGCCACGGGAGTGAACCTTGGACGATAAACTCCTTTATTCGTTGCCGGTATTGATCTTCGGCGCAATCGCGATCCTCTTCGCGGCCTGGTTGGCGAAGGACGTCTTCAAACGCGACCAGGGCACCCCTGAGATGCAGAAGGTCTCCAACGCGATCTTCCAGGGCGCGATGGCCTACCTGAAGCGTCAGTACCAGACAATCGGCATGCTGGCCGTGCTGGCGGCGATTGTCATGGGCATCCTGGTGGCCCTGTTCGAAAAGGACCACCAGACCACCCGCGGCATCATCACGTCGCTCTCGTTCATCTTCGGCGCTGCCCTCTCCGGGCTCGCCGGCTTCATCGGCATGTACGTGGCCGTGAAGAGCAACATCCGCACCGCCTCGGCGGCGCGGCGCTCACTCGGTGAAGCGCTCACCACCGCGCTTCGCGGCGGCGCGGTTTCCGGCTTCCTGGTGATCTCGCTCGGCATGCTCGGCGTGATGGGCGTCTACTGGGTCGTCTACACCTTCGCTGAGGGCACCCACCCGGCCGTCGCCGAAACGCCGTTCTGGATCGTCGGCTTCGCCTTCGGCGCCAGCTTCGTTGCCCTTTTCGCCCAACTTGGCGGCGGTATCTACACCAAGGCCGCTGATGTCGGCGCCGACCTCGTCGGCAAGGTCGAAGCCGGGATTCCGGAAGACGATCCGCGCAACCCGGCCGTGATCGCCGACCTCGTCGGTGATAACGTCGGTGACTGCGCCGGCCGTGGCGCCGACCTCTTCGAGTCATCCGCCGCCGAAATGATCGGCGCCATGATCCTCGGTGTCGCCCTCTGGGAGATGTCGGGCGGCCCCACCGGCGCCGACAACGCCATCGCGTGGATCTTCTTCCCGCTCGTCACTGCCGCCTTCGGCCTCCTCGCGTCGCTCGTCGGTCTTCTGGTCGTCCGCCCGGGCGAGAACCCGAAGGACCCGATGGCAGAGCTCAACAAGGGCTTCTTTGTGGTGGCGGCGCTTTCGGCCGTCTTCATCTTCGGCATCTGCTACTGGATGCTGCCATACGGCGAGTTTGAATTCGCCATCTGTGGCGTGATCGGTATCGTGACGTCGATCGCGTTCCTCTACATTACGCAGTACTACACCGCCGGTTCCTACCGCCCGGTGAAAGACATCGCCGAAGCCTCGAAGACCGGCCCGGCCACGAACATCATCTCCGGCCTCGCGGTCGGTTTCGAAACCGTCGCCCTGCCGGCGCTGGCCATCGCGGCCGCCCTGCTCTCCTCCTACTGGCTCGGCGACACGGTTGACTTCCCGCACACCACCAACGCCCTGCTCGGCAGCGGCGGCATCTTCGGCACCGCCGTCGCCACCATGGGCATGCTTATGGCGGCCGCCTACGTGCTCGCGATGGATTGCTTCGGCCCGATCACCGACAACGCCGGCGGCATCGTCGAAATGAGCGGTCAGCCGGAATCGGTTCGCGACGCGACCGACGCGCTCGACTCGGCCGGCAACACCACCAAGGCGCTCACCAAGGGCTACGCGGTCGGTTCAGCCGCCCTCGCCGCCTTCCTGCTCTTCTCCGCCTTCCTGGATGAGGTCCGCCGCTTCGGCTTCTCGGACAACCCCGAAGCCTTCCAGCGCATCGTCAACCTGGCCGAGCCGAAGGTCTTCGTAGGTGGCCTGATCGGCGCCGCGCTCGTCTACGTCTTCGCCTCCTTCGCGATCCGCGCCGTCGGCAAGAGCGCCGAGACGATGATCGAGGAAGTGCGCCGCCAGTTCCGCGCCGATCCGGGCATCCTCAAAGGGACCTCGGAACCGGACTACGCCGCCTGCGTCGATATCTCGGTCAAGTCCGCGCTGCGCCAGATGGTGCTGCCGGGTAGCCTCGTCGTCGTGGTGCCGATCCTGGTCGGCGTCATCCTCCGCTGGGAGGCCGCGGCCGGCATGCTCATGATCGGCACGATTGCCGGCGTGCTCCTCGCCGTGGTGCTCAACAACGGCGGTGGCGCGTGGGACAACGCCAAGAAGTACATCGAAGCGGGCAACCTCTACGATGGCGACAAGAAGCTCGGCAAGGGCTCCACGGCGCACGCCGCCGCGGTGGTCGGCGACACGGTCGGTGACCCGTTCAAGGACACCGCCGGCCCGTCGCTGCACGTGCTCGTGAAGCTGCTCGCCACCATCACCCTCGTGCTGGCGCCGCTCTTCGTCTAGCACGGAGTTCGGAAGCCACGAGACAATATCGCGGCGGGTTGGCGAAACGCCGGCCCGCCGCGATGTCATTTCAGTCGAGGATTCGATCATGGGCAACGATCAGAAGCAGCGGATCGCGGTGATCGGCGGCGGCATCGCCGGACTCACCGCCGCGTACCGGCTGGCGAAGCAGGGCTACCGGGTTTCGCTCTGGGAACGGGGCAACCGGCTCGGCGGGCAGGCCGCTGCGTTTGAGGTTGCCGGCGGCGCTTCGCTCGAATACTTCTACCACCACCTCTTCCAGAGCGACCGCGAGATCGCCGCACTGATCGAGGAACTCGGCATCGGCGACAAGCTCGTCTGGCTGCCATCGAACGTCGGGTACTTCGCCGATTGCAAGGCGTACCCCTTCAACGGCGCGCTCGACCTGCTGAAGCTGCCGATCATCCCTATCCACGATCGTATCCGCCTCGGTGCGGTCACCTTTTACCTGCAACGGGTGAAGAACTGGAAGAAGTTCGAGTCCGTCACGGCCGAGAAATGGTTGAAACGCGCGCTTGGCGAGCGGGCCTATTCCCGCACGCTCGGCGCGCAGATCGACGCCAAATTCGGCCGTTACGCCTCCGAGATCGCGATGGTCTGGTTCTGGGGCAAGATCTGGCTCCGGACCACCTCGCGGCGCAGCCCGCTCGATCAGGAGCGGCTCGGGTACATCAAGGGCAGTTTCAATACGCTCATCGACGCACTGCACGACGGGCTGCTGAAGTCGGGCGTCGATGTCCACATCGGCGAGGGTCCCTCGGCGCTCAACCAACGCGACGGTGGGTGGGAACTCGCGTTCGATGGTCGTGATCCTGAAGCGGCGGACGCGGTGGTAGTGACCACGCCGTCGCCGATCCTGGCGCGTCTCGTGCCCGATCTTCCCGTCGACTACATGGCCAAGCTCCAGGGGCTTCAATACGAAGCGGCGGCCGTTGCGCTGCTCGAACTCGATCGGCCCCTGACCGACATCTACTGGCTGAACATCGCCGACCGCGACATGCCTTTCACCGGCGTGATCGAGCACACTAATTTCATGCCATCCAGTGAATACGGCGGCAAGCACTACGTCTATCTGAGCAAATACCTGGAACCCGACCATCCCTACTTCACGATGCCGCAGGAAGAACTGCTGGAGGAGTACATCCCCTATATTCAGCGACTAAACCCGGCGTTCGATCGAAGCTGGATTTCGAACTGGTGGATCTTCCGGGAGCGGGCAGCCCAGCCGATCGTCGGCCTCCACTACAGCGAGCGCATCCCCGATCACCGCACACCGAAGCCAGGCCTCTATTTGGCGAACACCAGCCAGATCTATCCTGAAGATCGCGGCACTAACTACAGCGTCCGCCTCGGCAACCAGATCGCCGAGATCGTGAGCGACGACCTCGGGGTTCGGTGACCACGGAGAGAGCCTCGGCATGAGACAACTTCGGTACGCGATCAATATCACCCTCGATGGCTGCTGCCATCACGAAGCCGGAATCCCGCCGGACGAGGAGTCAATGGCCTACTGGACCGCTCAGATGG
>JADLGF010000258.1 GCA_020849415.1 Thermomicrobiales bacterium | reverse complement strand
TTCGCCAGGAAGAAGGCGTCCGGACCTTCGATCATCCCGGCTTTGAAGACACGGTCGGTCAGGGCTGAGATCGCGGAAACACGCTGTTCGCCCGGGACACGCGGAAAAGCGACGATAATGTCGAGTTGCGGCGGCATCAGCAGTTCGAGTTCAGCGGAGTCTTCGATCAGGTTGGCCCAGCGTTTCGCCGCCAGCCGGCATTTCTGCAGGATCGCGCCCATGCCCGCGTCGGTTTCGAGCGGGAAGGCCTGCAACGTCGCCCAGAGCGCGGCGGCGGACGCACCGGCGCGTGAGCATTCAAGGCTGATTTCACCGAGGTGCAGTTCGGCAGAGGTGAAGTAGGTGTAGGGCGAGTCGTGCTGGTAGAAGCGCCCGACACTGGCGTCCCGGAAGAGCACCGAACCGCACCCGTACGGCTGCAAGCCGTGTTTGTGCGGGTCGATCACGACCGAATCGCAAGCTGCAATCGCCCGGTACGCGGCCGCGACCGGCGGATCGAGCGCCGCCGGATCATCACTCGGCAAATCGGCCAGCAGTTTGTAGTAACCGCCGTAGGCCGCATCGACGTGAATCCGGAAGCCGAACTCACCGGCCAGCGGCAGCAACTCGTCGATCGGATCGACCGTGCCGATGCCGGTGGTGCCGGCGGTCGCGACGACCGTCCCGATCCGTTCGGTCGCCAGTTTGGCGCGGAGATCGTCGAGATCGAGCCGCCCCGCCGCGTCGGAGGCGATCTTCACGCCCCGGACACCGATCACCTCGCACATCCGGCCGTGCGTGTAGTGCGCTTCCTCCGAGAAGGCGATCGCCCGGTCCGGGTGGAGCTCCCGCGCCACCCAGAGCGCTTCGAGATTGGCGATGGTGCCGCTGGAGGTCAGATGACCGAGGCTGGTCGCCGGGTCGAACCCGACCATCGTCGCCAGCTGAGCGATCGCCTCCCGCTCCATGCGCTCGGTGGCGGGTCCGCCGTCGAGCGCGTGGTTGTTCGGGTTGATCCGCTGCGCGAGTGCGTAGGCAACATTGGCGATCGGGTGGGCCGGTTTCAGCATCTGGCCGGCGTAGACCGGATGGTGGAACGGATAGTTCTCCTCGAGCCGCTCGGCCAGTTCCGCGATGATCGCTTCAGCCCGCTCGGCCGAGAGATCGAGCGTTTCGTCCGGAGCCACCGCCGGCCAGCGATCCTGCCAGGCGTCGATCCGATCGAGGCCGGTGGCGAGCAGATCGCGTTCGTTCATGTCGAGGCTCCTTCCTGCGTCAGGCGATCGATGTCGCGTTCCGTCGGCAGCCACCAGGAGAGGAGCACCGCGATGCAGGCGATCGCCGCCTGCACGCGAAACGCGCCCACCAGGCCGATGCGGTCGGCGATCGCGCCGACCACCGGGATGCCGATCGCGCCCATGATGAAGCCGAAGCCGAGGATCATGCCGGAGGCGGCGCCGGCACGGCCGCGCATGAACTGCTGCGCCATGACGAGCAGCAGCGGACCGGTCGAAGCGGCCAGCAGGCCGATCATCGCCGCCGTCACGAAGCCGAACCAGCCGGGAAACTGCGCGAAGAGCAGCACGATCGGCACGGTCGCGGCCGATGAAATGAGCATGATGATCCGCCGGCCGTGCTTGTCGGCCAGGGTGCCCGAACCGACCGCGCCGATCGCGCTGGCCAGGAGCAACACGGTCAGGAGCACGCTGTAGAAGGCGCTCGAATAGCCGAGATCGCGGTACCAGACGGGAATGAACGCCTGCAACGACGACAGCGTCCAGGAGCGCACCATCATCAGGGCGACGATCAGCGACACCATCCGCCAGGGGATCGGCGGCAGGCGCTCTCCTACGTTCAGCTTGCGCCGGGGCGGCACCGCCAGCGACTTCATTTCGGCGAACATCCAGAAGCAGATAACGGTGCCGGGAATGATCATCGCACCGGTGCCGCGCAGTCCGAAGAAGTGGAAGAGGATCGCGCCGATCAGCGGCCCGAAGGCCACCCCGAGCGTGCCACCGGTGACGTAGAGCGACATCGCCACGTTGCGCTGTTCGTTGCGAGCCGCGGCCGCCGCCCCGACCGCGCCCAACGGGTGGAACGCGCCCGAGCCGATGCCGGCCAGACCCGCGAAAACGAGCAGCAGCGGGAACGAATCTACGAAGCCGAGGACGGAGAACATGAACGCCGTCCACATCATCGACAGTCCGATCAGCCGCGTGCCCTTCCGATCGGCGAACATACCGAAGAGGGGCTGCGTGATCGACGACATGCCACTGTAGGCGAGCGAAACAAGGCCAACCGTGCTCAAACTGAGCTCGAATTTGTCCGTAAGGAGGGGATAGAGTAGCGGAATGACGCCGGAGTACATGTCAACCGTGAAATGCCCGAGCATCATTGTCATGAGGGGCCGGTTCTGGAGTAGATTGAAGCGTTTGGGCGGCCCGGCGGTCGTTGCGGCGGATAAAGGCTCCGCCGGAGCTTGGGCGGTCACACGGACTCCTCGTATGCAATGGATCAGGACAAGCTGGCAGGGCCAGCCGACCGCATCCTAGCAGTGTCATCGGAGCGTCGCAATTCGCGACGGGAAATCGTGAACTGGAGGAACTCGAATGGCGCCGTTGGTGGTAATTGGTGGCGGTGTCGTGGGATTGAGTTGCGCCTTCTCGCTGGTGGAGCGCGGGGCGAAGGTGACGGTGATCGAATCGCGGGACGGGGCGCACGGCGCGTCGCTCGTGAACGCCGGCTGGGTGACGCCATCGCTGGCCGATCCGGTGCCGGCGCCGGGCCTGGTGGGATCGTCCATGAAATGGATGCTCAAGGCCGATAGTCCGCTCTACATCCGGCCGGGTTCGATGCCGGGGATGTCGCGCTGGCTCTTCGATTTCTGGCGGCACTGCAATGCCCGCGATTTCAAGGCGGGCGGTGAAGCCTGCTCGGAGCTCGGCCGCTCGACCATGGAACTCTTCGACCAGATGCAATCGCGCGGGGTCGAATTCGAGATGCACGCCGATGGCTTGCTCCACGCCTACATGAATCCGCTGATGATGGAACACGATCACGCGGCGCTCGCCTCGATCATCGACAAGTCGATCAGGATGCCGGAGATCATGGATGGCGACGCGGTCCGCGCCTTCGAGCCTGCTATCGGCGACGCGATCCAGGGCGGCTTCTGGTTCGATTCGGACCGCAGCGTGCAGCCCGGTTCGCTGGTCGATGGCCTGCGTGACTGGCTGACGGAGATGGGGGTCGAGTTCCGCACCGGCACCACCGTCACCGGGTTCGAAAAGGGCGGCAGCGGCATTACGGCGGTCAACACCAATCGGGGTACGATCCAGTGCGACGGCGCGGTGATCGCGGCCGGGGTGCACAGCGGGCAGGTCAGCGCGCTGGCGGGTCGGCCGCTGCCGATCCAGGGCGGCAAGGGCTATTGCCTCAACTACTCGCCGCCGCCGGTGGAAGCGAAGCACCCGATCTACCTGCACGAAGCGCGGGTGGCTGTGACGCCGTTCGACGGCGCGCTCCGCCTGGCCGGCACGATGGAGTTTTCCGGAATCAACGAGGTCGTCCGCCCGAAGCGGGTGGCGGCGCTCAGCCGGGCGGCGTCGAAGATGCTGCGCAATGTCTCGCCCGATCCGAACAAGGCCGATTCGATCGGCAGTGGTCTGCGCCCGATGGCGCCGGACGGCATTCCGGTGATCGGTTTGCTCAACGGGTATAGCAATCTCTCGGTCGCGACCGGTCACGCCATGCTCGGCGTCACACTCGGCCCCTCGACCGGTGATGTCGTGGCCGAACTGATGATGACCGGCAAGACGCCGGAGGTGATCAAGCCGTTCTCGCCGGCCAGGTTCCGCGCCTGATCCGATCGGGCGAGCTGGCGCTCCCACGCTCGCGCAGGTCGTTCCGATGGTGGCCCGGTCACCTCGATGCGCCGGTGCGGGCGTGGCTGGTTCACGTCCTGATCGTGCTAACCACGGTCGGAATCACCGAATGGCTGACGCCGGGTCGCGACCACCTGCGGCCGCGACCCGGCGGGCTCGGTGAGCGGTTGCTCGGTCCCCTCTCGATCTGGGACGGCGCCTGGTACCTGCGCGTCGCGGCCGAGGGCTACGCCGAGCGGCAGGCGGCCGCTTTCTTTCCGCTCTATCCGCTCGCGATCCGGTATCTCTCGGAATTGACGGGGCTGAGTCTCGCCATGGCCGGCGTGGTGATCTCGAACCTGGCGTTGCTCGGGGCGCTGATGGTGCTCCGCCGCCTGGTCAGCGCCCGCTACGGCGCGGACGTCGCGGATCGCACCGTCTGGCTGCTGGCGCTCACCCCGTTCGGGTTCTTCTTTTCTGCGGTCTACACCGAATCGCTTTTTCTCCTGCTGAGCGTTGCCGCGTTGTTTCTGGCGCGAGAGGGGCGCTGGACTGCGGCCGCCATCGCACTGATGCTCGTGACCCTCACGCGCAGCGCCGGCGTGTTCGTGATCGTGCCGATGCTCTTCGCCTTGATCGAGCAGCGCGGGTTCGTCATTCGCCGGTTGGTGAAACCGGGCGTGCAGCTTGCGGCCGGGGCGGCGGCACCGCTGGTGTTCGCGTGGCACCTCAACCGGCATTGGGGCGATCCGCTCCTGATGAGTTCGATCCAGGTGGAGTGGAGCCGCGCGTTCGCCTGGCCGTGGACGACGCTGGTGAACGCCCTCGACGAGGTGCGGATGCA
>JADLGF010000257.1 GCA_020849415.1 Thermomicrobiales bacterium | reverse complement strand
TGCTCGGCCTGTTCCGTGGGAACCGGGGCCGGATCATCGAGGCGCTCCAGAAGCGCTGCGACGCCGATCTCGATCGTCCCGTCGCCGATTTCCAGCCGAGCGATCTCGCCCCGCTCGAGGGGCGCCTTCGCGACTGGATTCTGCCCATGACCGCCGATCACGACCGTGTGCACCATCGCTGGATGCGGGAGTTGCTCGCCTCGGCCTGATCCGTTGATCGCCCGCCATTCCCGTGCATGTGACGCAGCGCTCCGGATCAGCCGGAGCGCTGCTTTTTATGGGTGCAACCGGGCCGAATCGCAATCGATCGTGCTTGAAAACCATCACAAAAGTGAGCAATCGCCCGCGTTCGGTGTGATAATCAACGCGGAACAACGCTCCGCCGTCGCGAACCTGTCGCCCGGCGCCGCGCGAGGCCAGCCGAATGCGTCGCCGGTGGCGTATTGGCATGCTCGTTCCCGCGATGAGCTTTCCAGATCGGATGCGCTCCCGCCGCGAATCCGGTGGAATGAGAACCGGCACGTTCAACCATCGTGGCACCGAAGCGTGCCTGGCAGAGGAGAACATCGGGTATGGACTTTCTCATTGGCATCGTGGGGCTGATCGCCGGTATCGGACTCGCATTGGCGGGCCTGCGCTACTTCTACCTTCTGCTGCCGATCTGGGGCTTCATCGCCGGCTTCATAGTCGGTGGCGCGCTCGTGACCGCAGTATTCGGAGATGGCTTCCTGGCGACCACGCTGGGAATCGTGCTTGGCCTCGTATTCGGCGTGCTCTTCGCGGCGATCTCCTACTTCTACTGGTACTTCACCGTCATCCTGGCGGCCGCAACCGCTGGCGGTGTGCTGGGAGGATCGCTTTTCGGAGCGATCGGCGTCAGCAGCAACTGGCTCCTTTTCATCATCGGCCTCGCGTTCGGCATCCTCTTCGCGCTTGGCGCGCTGATGCTGAATCTGCCGGTCTACCTCGTGGTGGTCAACACCGCGCTGGCCGGGTCCGCGATCGCGATCGGCGGCTTCCTGATGGTGATCAACAAGTTCGATCGCGAGGATATCGGCACCGGCGATCTCTGGCGGCGGATCGACGATCACTGGTACCTCTGGATCATCTGGATCGTGGTGGCTGTGGTCGGCATGATGGCGCAGCTCACCGCCCGCGAAGCGGCGCGACTGCCGGAAGATCGCTGGGCTCCGGCCGCGCCGAAGGCGTAGCCGCCAGCATTCAAGACGAGTGTGAGAACCGGGGCGGGAACTCTCCCGCCCCGGTTTTCGTGGCCCCGGACTGGTGGCACGCAGCGTTCCGGGTGTTGGGGACAACGCCCGCCATCAGCCCCGTCATTCCGAACGGAGTCAGGAACTCGACGCGCAGCGGAACGTGCATGGACACGTCGCATTCTTGCACCGTCGCTTCGCGTCGATTCCCTCCCTTCGGTCAGGATGACGGGTAGTGTCCGGGTGGCGAGGGGACGACTCTTGGGAACCTGGCGCTTCCGGGATGATGACCAAATTGTGCTCTCGATAACCCGGGAGTAAACTCCCTGCGGGAATATGAACGATCCTTCAAGCGGCCCACCCAAACCCGAACCGAGTCGCCCGCGCCGCGTTCTGCGACGCGTCGATCGCCACGGGCGTGAGATCGACTGGCAGCGAAATCTCTACGCCATCTGGCTGGCGCAGTTCCTGGCGATTCTCGGCTTCTCGCTGCGCGCGCCCTTTCTTCCCTTCTTCCTGGAAGACCTCGGCGCCGATTCACCCTCCTCGGTGGCCCTCTGGTCCGGCATGATCAACGCAGCCGGCGCCGGGGTGATGGTGATCGCCGCCCCGATGTGGGGCGCGGTGGCTGATCGGCGCGGGCGTCGCCCGATGCTGGTCCGGGCGATGTTCTTCGCCACCTTCACGGTCGGCCTGATGGGCTTCGCCACCGCACCGTGGCAACTGCTGGGGTTGCGCCTCGTCGAGGGCGCCACCACCGGCACCGTCGTGGCCGCAACGGCGCTGGTTGCATCGACCACCCCGCGCGATAAACTCGGCTATTCGCTCGGGCTGATTCAGATGTCGATCTTCTCCGGCTCCGCCGTTGGCCCGCTGATCGGCGGTGTACTCGGCGATGCCATCGGCTACCGTCCGACCTTCTTCGCGGCCGGTGGCATGCTCTTCGCCGGCTGCCTGATCGTCTACTTCATCGTGCGCGAGAACTTCACGCCGGTGGAGCGCAAGGACGCGCCGGGCGGATTGCGCGCCTTCCGCGCCGCCGGATCGTGGATGTTCGTCGGGGTGATGGGCTCGATGGTCCTCATCCTGTTCGCGTCGCGCTTCGCTTCCTCAGCCGTGCAACCGATCGTGCCGATCTTCATCGGCCAGCTGCACGACAGCGTGCTGGGGCTCTCCGCCTCGGCCACCTCCGGCCTGGCGCTCGGCATGCTCGGACTGACCAGCGCCATCTCCTCGATCTACTTCGGCCGCCTCGGCGACCGGCGCGGGCATCAGTCGATCCTGCTCAGCTGCGCCGTCGCTTCCGCGTTGATCTACCTGCCGATGGGGCTGGCGACGGCATCGTGGCAGCTGGTGATCCTGCAGGGGCTCTTCGGCATCGCGGCCGGTGGGCTGGTGCCGGCCGCGAACGCGATCATCGCCGACAAAACGTCACCCGATCAGCGCGGCACCGTGTTCGGCTTCACCGCGGCGGCGGCGTCGCTCGGCGGCTTCTTCGGCCCACTGGCCGGCGCCGGCATCGCCGCCTGGATCGGCTTCGGCGCGGCCTTCCTGATTACCGGCGTTTTCCTGCTGATCGTCAGCCTGATTATCTGGCGCTCGTTCCGGAACCAGCCGGTGGCGGCATCAGCGGCGTAAAGCGATTACCGATCAGCAACACCGCCAGGCTGATCAGGAGCAGCACCGCCGCGCCCTGAAAGAGCCGGCTGGTGCCGAGGCTGTCGAGCAACGCCCCGCCGATCAGCGACCCCACGATGCTCCCGAAGCCGAACGACATCGCCGTCAGCAGCGCCTGGGCGGTGGCGGCCAGTTCCGGTCCCGCCAGGCGGAACGCCAGCGTCACGGTGGCGGTCAGG
>JADLGF010000256.1 GCA_020849415.1 Thermomicrobiales bacterium | reverse complement strand
CAGAATTAGCCGATGTGCGGAAGCGCGGGCAAGCCATGCCCGTTTCCCGTCCAAACCTTGTGAAGTAAGCCAGCGACGGGAGTCGCGGGGATGACCGGCGAGGCCGGCAGAAAGAGGAGTACGAAAGCATGGGCGCTCTTCCCAAACAGCGGATCAGCCGCCATCGCCAGGGCAACCGCCGCCGGCACCACGCGCTGAAGCCGCTGGCGCTGGTCACCTGCCGCAATTGCCGTGAGGTGAAGCAGGCGCACCACGTTTGTCCGAACTGCGGCTACTACCGCGGCCGGCAGGTTGTGGTGATCGAGGAAACCCACGACGACGACAACGACTAGAATTCTTTCCCAGCGGGCGCGGAGCTTGGTGCAAGCCGTTCCGCGCCCGTTTTTTGTCTCATCGGGGTTCGGTGAGTGCGCACGGCGCTCAACCGACCGAGCGAAACGGAACGACACCGCATGCGTTACGCAGCGATAACCGGCTGGGGCATGGCTGTCCCTGAACGGGTGCTCACTAACGCTGACCTCGAAAAGATGGTCGAGACGTCGGATGAGTGGATCGTTTCGCGTACCGGCATTCGTGAGCGGCGCGTGGTCGGCCCCAACGACAGCACCACATCCCTCGGCGCCGCCGCCGCGCGTCAGGCGCTGGAGCGGGCAGGCATCACCGCCGAAGAGCTCGATCTTATCGTCGTCGCCACCTGCACGCCCGATCAGTTCCTTGTCTCCCAGGCTTGCCTGATCCAGGCGGAGATCGGCGGCAACGCCGGCGCGCTGGATCTCGGCGCCGCCTGTTCCGGTTTCGTCTACGCCCTGAGCCAAGGTTCGGTGCACATCCGGGCCGGCGAGGCGAAAAACGTGCTGGTGATCGGGGTCGATACCCTGACCCGCTTCATCGACTGGTCGGATCGCTCGACATCGATCCTGTTCGGTGATGGCGCGGGTGCGGTCGTACTCCAGGCGACCGATGAGCCGCGCGGGCTCCTCTCCACCGTACTCGGCGCCGATGGCCAGGGACACAAGCATCTTTACATCCCCGGCTGGGGGGCGCTCGTGCCGGAATCGGCCGAGCTCTTCCCCGAATTCCGCCCCTACCTGCAGATGAACGGCCGCGAGGTCTTCCGCTTCGCGGTCAAGGCGATGGGCGATTCCGCCGCCGAAGCGGTGCGCAAGGCCGGACTCGATTTCAGCGACATCGACATGCTCATCCCGCACCAGGCGAACGTGCGCATCATCGATGCCGCCGCCGACCGGCTCGATCTGCCGCGGGAAAAGGTGTGGGTGAATATCGATCGGTACGGCAACACCTCGGCGGCGTCGATTCCGATCGCGCTTTTCGAGGCGGAAGCTTCCGGCGCGTTGAAGGAAGGCGATAACCTCGTGTTCGTCGCCTTCGGCGGCGGACTCGCCTGGGCGGCCGGCGTGGTCCGTTGGGGCACGGCCGGGGTCGGCGCGACTGACGCCCCGGCGTAGGGTTGCCGGTGTGGTCCGTCGGGACACCGCCAGGGTTTCAGCGTCGAACGAATCGTCGTAGGGCTGCGGACCTTGTGTCCGCCCGTCCTGGTGGCTACGGCGAACGACGTTTTTACAGGCAATTGTCTCCCGCACGATGTGGGCGATGCCAAACGAGACGCGCGGACACAAGGTCCGCAGCCCTACGACGACCGAGTCGGTGATCATGCCCGTGTTTTGAACGGGTTGGATTCAACTAGAATTGGCCGCATCGAGTGCGGTATCGGACCTTAACATTTATCGAGAGCGGCGCCGGAATGGCCCGCGGGAGGTGAGCGTGACGGACACGACGAACATCGCGGTCGTTACCGGTGGTACGCGCGGCATCGGCCGGGCGATTGCATCCAGACTGGCGGCCGACGGGTGGGACCTGCTCCTGACCTACCGGGGCGATGAGGCCGCCGCGCAGGAAACCGCCGCCGCCCTCGCCGATTCCGGTCGCCGGATCGAGATCATCGCCGCTGACGGCTCGACCGCCGATGGCGCCGCGCTGGTCATCGAAACCGCGCTGGAACGCTTCGGCAAGATCGACGCGCTCGTCAACAATGCGGGCATCACCCGTGACAATCTCGTCATGCGCATGTCCGAGGACGACTGGGACGCGGTGCTCGACACCAACCTCAAGAGCGTCTTCCTGCTGAGCAAGGCCGCCTTCCGGCCGATGATGCGCCAACGCTCCGGTCGCATCGTCAACATCACTTCGGTGGTCGGCCTCGTCGGCAACGCCGGTCAGGCGAACTACGCCGCCGCCAAGGCCGGGATGGTTGGCCTCACCAAGACAATGGCGAAGGAGTTTGGCTCGCGCGGGGTGACCGTCAACGCGGTCGCGCCCGGCTTCATCGATACCCGCCTGACCGAGGTCCTCAAGGATGAGCAGAAGGACTACCTGCTCAAGCAGACGCCGCTCGGCCGTTTCGGCCAGCCGGACGATGTCGCGGCGGCGGTCGCCTTTCTCGTTTCACCCGATTCCAGCTTCATTACCGGCCACGTGCTGACCGTGGACGGTGGACTCTTCATGGCGTAGCGACGCCTCCGAGGTACGGCAGTGTTTCGAAAAATTCTTATAGCCAATCGAGGCGAAATCGCTCTGCGCGTGTTGCGCGCCTGCCGCGATCTCGGCGTGCCGGCGGTGGTGGCCTATAGCGAGGTCGATCGTGATTCGCTGGCGGTGCGGCTGGCGGATGAAGCGGTCTGCATCGGACCGGCCCAGCCGGCGCGATCCTACACCAACATTCCGGCGATCATCAGCGCCGCGCTCGTTACCGGGTGTGACGCGCTTCATCCCGGCTACGGGTTTCTCGCCGAGAATTCGTACCTCGCAGAAATCTGTGGTCAGGTTGGGGTCACGTTCATCGGCCCCAAGGCAGATGTGATCGATAAGATGGGGAACAAGGCCTCTGCGCGCGCATTGATGCGCGAGGCGGGCGTGCCCCTGCTCCCTGGCACGCAGGGTGTGGTGCAGACCCTCGGTGACGCCCGCTCGGAAGCGCGCAAGATCGGCTACCCGATCATGATCAAGGCGGCCGCCGGCGGCGGCGGTCGTGGTATGCGCATCGCTCGGGACGAGGCTGATCTGGTTCGGCTGGTTCCCCTTGCCCAGGCCGAAGCGATGAGCGCGTTCGGCAGCGGCGATGTGTACCTCGAACGGTTCCTGGAACGTCCCCGTCACGTCGAGGTGCAGGTGATCGGCGATCTCCATGGCCACCTTTACGCGATCGGCGAACGTGACTGCTCACTGCAGCGGCGTCACCAGAAACTCATTGAGGAAGCGCCGGCGCCAAACCTGTCTAGGAAGGTCCGCGAGAACCTGCTCCGGGCGGCGGTGAAGGGCGCCAAGGCGGCTGGCTACACCAGCGCCGGGACGCTTGAATTCCTGCTCGATCAGGACGGCCACTTTTACTTCATGGAAATGAACACCCGGATTCAGGTCGAGCACCCGGTCACCGAATTGACCGCCGGTGATCTCGATCTGGTCGCCTGGCAGATCCGCATCGCCGCTGGCGAAAAGCTCGAACTCGACAGTCGCGCGCTCGAAACGACCGGCCACGCTATCGAGGTGCGCATCACCTCGGAAGACGCCACCCGTGACTTCCAGCCGGGGGTCGGCGTGGTCAAGACCTGGATCGCGCCGGGCGGGCCGGGTATCCGTGTCGATTCTCACCTCTACAGCGGCTACGCCGTGCCGCCGAATTACGATTCGCTGCTCGGCAAGATCATCGCGCATGGCAAGGACCGGGCCGAGGCAATCGCCCGGCTCGATCGAGCCCTTGCGGAGACGGTGATCGAGGGCGTGCCCTCCACGATCGCCTTCCACCGCCAGATTCTGGCCGATGATCGCTTCCGGCGGGGCGAGGTGCACACCGGGTTTCTGGCCGAGCACTTCGAGCGAATGGAAGCCGGGGATACCCACTGATGAGCGATACCGGTTCCACCCCGGCGCGGCGCAAACCGAATCGGGACGATCTGGCGGTGCGCCGGCATCAGGCGCGGGTGATCGCCCTGCAGGTCCTCTTCGAGACCGATATGACCGATCACCCCCTGCCCGAGGTGCTCGAGCGCCAGATCAACGATCAGGATGCCATTCCGGCCGTGCGTGATCACGCCGCCCGGCTCGTTCAGGGGGTCAATGAACTCCGGAGCGAGATCGACGAGCGGATCGCCGTGGCGGCGCCCGCCTTCCCGGTCGATCAGTTGCCGATCGTCGATCGCAACGTGCTGCGTGTGGCGACCTTCGAACTGCTGCGCGAACCGGCGGTGCCGGCGAAGGTGGCCATCAACGAAGCGGTGGAGATCGCCAAGCGTTTTGGAGGTCCGAACGCAAGCAAGTTCGTCAACGGCTCGCTGCGTACGATCTGGCAACGGATCGATGCCGACCGTGATGAGAAAAAGAGCGAAGCCGACGCGTAAAACCGTGTCCGGCGGGTCCTCGCTGGTGTATAGTGCGACGACGCGACCAAACGGCGCTGTCGGAGAGTGCGGAGGTATCCGTCTCACCGTGGTGCACAAGGTTCGCCGTCAGATTGACAGCACGAACGTGCGGGGTTTGAACCGGCTGGAAGGATCAGCCGCGGTTGGAGGTGGTTGGGTTGGCGTCTACGTATGAGCGAGTCAGCGCCATCATCGTCGAACGCCTCGGCGTCGACGAGGACAAGATCACGATGGAGTCGGAGTTCATTGCGGATTTGAACGCCGATTCGCTCGACCTGGTCGAAGTGATCATGGCGTTGGAGCAGGAATTCGGCCTCGACGAGATCAAGGATGAGGACGCCGAGAAGATTCGCTCGGTGGGCGACGCAGTCCGCTACATCGACGAACTCGGTCTCTAGGTCCGGAACCGCCGAAACGGGGTGCGCGTGCTATCGCGTGCCCCGTTTTTGCGTCCGCGGCGGACGCTTTCCCCGAGCGGATCGGTGTTCCAGCGCACCGACGCGCTTGTATCGCATCGGCACTGGCACGATAATGCATCGAGCGAGCCGGCGGCAGCCGATTCGCGGGAACGTGGCCTCCTCCCCTTCAACGGTCGAGAGTGCCGCCACCTCCGGGAAGACGACCCAGCGGGTCGCGCCGGCTCCGGCCGAATGCCCGCTATGAACACCGGCGTCCGATACATGAAGCATGGCGCCAACGAAGACTGATCAGGAGAGGGCATGGCCTCGCTTCCGAAGACGCTGGCCGCGGCGCCGATAAAGGTGGCCGCAAAGGTTGGCCGCGGGCTGCGCGATCCACTCAAACCGGTGCGCGAAGTCCGGGAAATCTGGAACGCTGACAGCGAAACCCCCGACGAATTCCAGGAAATGACGCTTGGTGAGCACCTAGAGGAGCTCCGCCAGCGTCTCGTCAAGATGTGCTACGCGTTCGTCCCTGGCTTCATCGTCGGCTTCCTGCTGTCGAGCCGGATGCTGGGGTATATCGCCGATCAGGCGCAGGTCGAGCAGTACCAGACGCTTGGTCCCACCGACGCGTTCGTCACCTTCATGAAGATGGCCGTGTACATCGGCCTGTCGATCGCCTTCCCGATCATCTTCTACCAGATGTTCGCCTTCATTGCGCCCGGTATGACGAAGCGGGAAAAACGCTACGTGCTGCGCTCGCTGCCGTTCGTAACGTTCCTCTTTTTCTCGGGCGTCGCCTTCGCTTTCTTCGTAGCGGCACCACGGGCCTTCAACTTCCTCTCGGGGTTCCAGGCTGAACTGTTCAAATGGGAACTCGTTGCCGATGAAGTGATCGCGTTCTATCTGCAACTCATGCTCGGCATGGGTCTCGCCTTCGAGATTCCGGCGCTGATGTTCATGCTGGCGCGGTTGGGTATCGTCAACGCGAAAAAGCAGCGCGACTTCTGGCGGATCGCGATGGTTCTCATCCTGGTCGCGGCTGCGATCATCACGCCCACCCCCGACCCGTTCAACATGGCCGTGGTGGCGCTCCCGATTCTGCTTCTCTACATTTTCGGGCTCTTCCTCGCCAAGCGCGCCGATGCGATGCGCGCGAAGGGCAAGGCCGAGGCGGCTGCGGCAGGCTGACATCAGAGGCGTGAGGTGCGAGGCGTGCGGCGTGGGAAATCCCGCCGCACGCCTTTTCGCTACTCATTGGTCCCCACCAGCCCAGCATCGGCCAATGCGTCGCAGGGCTGCGGACCTTGAGTTCGCTCGTCTCGTTTTACGTCGTTCAAGTCGTGCAGCAACGCGTGTTTTCCCGGACTCTCGGGCGGTTTTTGCTGGCACCAGGACCGGCGGAAGCCCAAGGTCCGCAACCCGACGTTGGGGTTCGTGACCGTTTCATCCCGAAGACCATCGGATGACGGTGTCCCTAAGCGGTTGCCTGTAGAGCGGACTCATTGTCCAACCGCCGACCACGTCATTCTGAGTGAAACGAAGAACTCGACGCGAAGCGAGTTTCCGCATGGACACGGGATGTTGTTGCACCATCGCTTCGCGTCGAGCCCTTCGCTCCGCTCAGGGTGACGTTGCCTTTTACGAAGGAATGGTGACGATCTCAACGGCTACCGCTTCAATCGTCCATCGAGGCGTGGGAGCGGGACATTGCGTAGTCGCGATCAGGCGGCGGTTTGAACGTGGGATCGATCAAGGCGCGCCCGGGCTCCGCCAGGGCCGGTGTAGCGGCCTCGGCGGCCTGCTCATCCATCTCCCGCTGGTGTCGCCGTTCGTACTGATAGACGAGGCCGACCGCTACCGCCGCGCCGAGCGTATCGGCAATCAGATCGCCCACCGTGTCGCCCCGGCTCTGCACGCGGCCCGAATTGAACACGGCGTCACCCATGTACTCGTAGGTTTCCCAAACGAAGCCGGTGACGAAGAGGCTCGCCGCGAAACTGCCCCCGGCCCGTTTCAGGGCGCCCCACTCCAGAATGCCGCGACGACTCAAGTAATTGAGCGCCTGGTACGTACCAGCGGCGAACGCCGCGCCACTGGCAAAGTGGACAACTTTATCGTACGGCCCCCAGCTGTGATAGAAGCCGAAGGCGGTGCCGATCGTATCCGCCAGGGTGGCGCCGATGACGACGATGTGGGTCTGGATCGCCATGCCCCCTTCGCTGGCGAAGGCGGCGTTGAAAAAGAGCACGATCAGCAGCGTCGCGCTGGTCTGGAAGATCTGATACCACCAGTAGTCGGTGAAACCGGGTCGAACTATCTGGCCGATGATCAGGTAAACGAGGACCCCGGTGAGGCCCAGCACGGCAAACCGGGCGGTGAATGACTCGCGCAGGACGTACGGAACATCGCGCACGATCTCGCGAGCGGATGGTAACCCCAGGTTCGCCATTCCTCGTTGATGTGGCGGCATGGGCACTCCTTCGGTCTACCTCAGCGCCGGTGCCGGCGGCGCAGAATCCAGCCTAACGGACCACATGGCCGGACGGAATTCCGGCTAACCCCAAAATCGCAGGAATACGTGCGGTGCGTCACACCGGGAACTTCCCCCTTCGTACGAAGATACCATCATCGCCGGTGAGAGCAATACGTAAGGGGTGATACCGGGCGTCTCAGTCCGGTCAGGAGAGCACCGTGTCCAGCGTCTCTTCCGACGCTGGATTGACGGCGATGGTGCGCTCGTTGCGGTAGGTCACCATGCCCGGCCCCGCCCCCTTGATTTTGCGCACGTACCGGCGCGGCGCGATATCGACCTCCACCGAGCCGCTGTTCCGGTTGCGGCTGTACCAGGCGGCCAACTTCGCGGCCACCTCGATCGTTTCCGGCGCCTCGTCCCCCTGATTGCGCCAGCGGATCACCACATGCGAACCCGGAACGCCGCGCGCGTGCAGCCACGAATCGTTCGGACCGGCCAGCGAAAACGTCACTTCATCATTCTCGTTGCCGCTCTTGCCGATGTAGATGGCATTGCCATGGCGATCGAGCAGCGGTCGCAGCCGGCGGGGCGGCGCCGAGCGTTTCAGCTTCGTCTGCGGGCGGCCGCCCGGATTGACCGAGTTTCGGTGCTGCTCCCATTCGAACATGAGCGATTCAATCTCGGGGAAGGTCGATGCCTGCTCGATGTGCAGCGTGAGCTGATCGAGATAGGTGAGCTCCGCCTGATTCTTCGCGATCAGCTCAGGCAGGTGGGTGCCGGCGTCGCGGCCCCGCCGGTACTTCTCGAAGTAGTCCTGCGCGTTTTCGCTCGGGCTCTTGCCCGGATCGAGCGGAATCCGCGCCTCCTCCACCACGAGCTCGGTGTCGCCCGGCTGGATCTGCCAGAGCCAGGCGTAGATCGTCTCGCCCCACTCCCGGTAGTGCTCGTTGGCGGCGGCGCGGTCCTGCTCGTCGCTAAGGGATTTCAGGCGCGACGTCACCCGCTCCCGCAACGCTCCGATCTCATCCAGCAGCCGCCGTTTGCGCGCGTCGTGACGGCCGCCCGGTGTGTCGCCGCCGGTGACCACCTGCCGCGCCGCTTCGGAAATCGACGGGGTCGGGACTGCGGTGTATTCGAACGCAAGGTGCTGCATCGGCACCGGAGTGAAGGCGACCGGCGCCTCCTCATCGTCCCGGTACCAGACCGGTGACCATTGGGAGGTCGCGAGGGGTTCGAGCAGCGTTCTCATTGCCCGCGAAAGTTCGAGCGCTGCGCCGGACGGCAGTGTTTCGAGCCGGGCATCAGCGGCGCCGGTGCCGAGAAAGGCGATCTCCCGCGCCATCTGCGGGCTGAGGGCGCGAAATGACCGGACGAGCCAGCCGGCGAGGTCGCCCCGCCGCTCGCCGCTCGCCAGCATCTCCTGCAGGCGGTCGGCGGTGATGCGACGGGGATCGGGCCGGTCGATCGGCGGTGGCACGGTGTAGGGGCGACGCGGCTGGATCGGCCGCACCCGGCTCATGGACGGCGTGACCCGCTTCACGCTCTCCATGATCAGGCCGTCGTCATTGACCAGAATCAGGTTGCTGTGCCGGCCCATGATCTCGATGTAGAGGTGGACGAAGGTCGGCGATTCGACGCCGTAGATCGCTTCATCGTCGTCGGCATCGTCAGCGATCTCGGTGTCGGATTCTTCGGGGCGATCGCCGGAACCGGCGAGGCGCTTGGCTATACTTACTTTGATGATCCGCTCGAGCGGTGGTTGTTCGATCCCGACGATCACCCCGCCCCGCGCGTACTTGCGCAGGAGGAGCACGAACGGCGTCGTCAGGCTGGCATCGAGCGTTGCGTTCTGGCCGGTGAGCAGGATGCGCGGCGAACGATCATCGGCGCTCGCGATCAGCGCGTGCCGGCGTCCGCCGCTGTAGACCTCGAGACTGAGCGTGCGGGGATCCGCAAGGCCGATTTTCTGAATCCGGCCATCGAGCAGCGTGGCCGAGAGTTCATCGGTCATCGCGGCGATGGTCAAGAGATCGAACACATTCGAACCTTTCGGTGCGGCGACTGCACGGAAGGAGTGCTGGAGGAGCCGTGAACGACAATAACCGGGCGACCGCCCCATCGAGCGGTGATGCGTTGCTCAACGAGTTTAAGGCACGCTGGCGCCCGCTGGTGTTTCTGCTCTCCGGTCCCTCCGGAGTCGGTAAGGATAGCGTCGCCGAGCGCCTGCTCCGCGAGCCCGAAGCGGGCGGCATCGAGGGGCTGAAGGTGGTGGTGACCGCGACCACGCGCGATCGCCGGCCGGGCGAGGAGGACCTCGTTCACTACGAGTTCATGACGCGCGACGAGTTCGTCGAAAAGAACGAGCAGGGCTATTTCGTGGAGAGCGCCACGGTCTATGGCCCGGGCAATCTTTACGGGGTGCCGAAGCACCAGATCACGTCGAAGATCGCGGCCGGGATCAACCCGCTCATCAAGATCGATGTCCAGGGCGCGGCGACCTTGAAGCAGAAGGTTCCCCAGTCGGTCTCGATCTTCCTCGTTCCGGAATCGATCCAGAGCCTGCACGACCGGTTGCGCCACCGGAACGCGGACGACTATGACGCCGTGCAACGCCGCCTCCGCGCCGCGACCCACGAACTCGATCACTTCCCGGGCTTCGATTATGTGGTGATCAATCGCACCGGCAAACTGGACGAAACGGTCGAGCAAATCCGCTCGATCATCGTGGCCGAACGGCTGCGCAATTCCCCGCTGGCCCCTCCCCGCCTTTAGCCGGCTGCCAGGGTTTTGCGCATACCGGTCGAAACGATTCGTGCATCCTGTGCGTTACCATAAACGAACGAAGCGACAGCTTCGTCGACGACGAAATGCGCGGGAGGTCGAATCGGATGAAGGCGGTTCTGGTTCGGGTCGGAATGACACTGATGCTCCTGGCCGGACTACTCGGCGCACTGGCGTCGCAAGCGGAGGCAGCGAGCAACACGGCCTTTCTTTACATCCACACACTCAAGTGCAACAGTCAGGTCGATGATCTCTTCGAGGACTGTCACAACCGCAGGATCGAAGGCTTTCGCTACACCCTGGGTGGGGTCGAACGCGCTTCCGATCGCAACGGCACGGTTCGGTTCGCGCCGGGCGGACCCCGCAGCTACTGGATCAAGTTCAACCAGAGCGACTACGCCAACTACCAGGGCGGCTATCTCTACTGCGAGAACAAGACGACCGGTTCCACAAGGATCGACGGGCCGGTGAATTCAAATTCGACCGGAATGGCGCTGAATCTGCAGCCCCGCCAGGTACTGTTCTGCGATCTCTACCTGTTCACACACTAACCGGTTCCTGTATCGCTGATGACGGGCCAGTCGCACCACCGCGACTGGCCCGTTTTCGTTCGCCCGTGTCAATGTGACGTTGCGGTGACAGGCGACATCACGAGGCTTCGGAGGTTTCCGGGTTCGATTCCTGAGGTTCGTTCGCCGGGCGGATCGTGCTCTTGTCCACGACCCGATCGGTGAACATGATTCCGTTCAGGTGATCGATCTCGTGCTGCAACACCCGGGCGACCCAGTCGTATTCCTCGATGATATAGGTCTGGCCGTCGAGTTCGGTTGCCTTGATCTGAATCTCGGTCCAGCGCGGTACATCACCGATGAACTCCGGGATGCTCAGGCACCCCTCGGTGGCGACCTCGATCTCGTCCGTGTGCGCGATGATCTCCGGATTGATCAGCGTGTAGGAGATGTCTTCCTCGCCCTCGCCAATGTAATCGCCCGGCACGTGGACAACGATGATCCGCTCCATCACGCCCACCTGAGGACCGGCGAGTCCGACGCCGGGCGCGGCGAGCATCGTTTCGAACATATCCTCGGCGAGTTTCACCAGCCGTTTATCGATGCGGGTGATCTCGGCGGCAGGCTGGCGCAGGCGCGGATCGCCCTCCAGTACGATGTCCATCAATGCCATTCAAACGCTCCAAAAATTGGTGTCAGGGTAATCGACCCTCAATTCTACGCTGACTAGATCACGGAGAGCGGGTCGATATCGACCGCCCAGCCTGGCGGGACCGGCAGGCCGTCGAGCAGCCGATCGATCCCCTCCGGACTGGCCCGCACCACCAGTTGCCACTGGTAGAGACCGCCGATTCGGTAGGCAAAGGCCGGGATCGGGCCGAGCAGTTCGATCTCAACCCGAGCGTTCCGGGCGTGCCGCGCCACCGCCCGCGCCAGCTCGTCCGCTTCCGCTGCGCAGGCTTCATCGGTATCGCGCCGGACGGCGTAGCGGATCAGGCGCGAGAAGGGCGGATAACCTTGGCGTCGCCGGAATTCCAGCTCCTCGCGCAGGAAGGCATCGACATCGTGACTGGCCGCCGCCTGGATGGCGTAGTGCGCGGGGGTGTAGGTCTGCACGATCACCTCGCTCCCGCTCTGGCGGCGGCCCGCGCGTCCCGCCACCTGGGTGATCAGCTGGAACGCCCGTTCAGCCGAGCGGAAATCGGGCAATTGCAGTAGCGAATCGGCCTGGATCACGCCGACGACCGAAACGTGCGGCAGGTCGAGCCCCTTCGCGATCATTTGGGTGCCGACGATGATGTCGATTTCGCGGCGCTCGATCTTGCGCAGCAACGCCTCCTGCGCGCCGCGCTTGCTGACGCTGTCCTGGTCCCAGCGGGCGATGCGCGCGCCGGGAAAGGTCATGGTCGCCACCTGCACGACCCGCTGGGTGCCGGCGCCGAGGAACTGCAGGTGACCGCCGCACGCCTCGCACCGCTTCGGGGGCGCTGCCTGGTAGCCGCAGCGGTGGCAGATGAGCCGCCGGCGATCCTCGTGCCAAGTGTGCGGAATTTCGCAGTACGGACACTGGACCGATTGGCCGCAATCGCCGCAGAGGACTACCGTCGCCGTGCCGCGCCGGTTCAGGAAGAGGAGCGACTGTTGCTCCCGTTCGAGGGCGCGGGTCATGGCGCCGATCAGCGGCCGGCTGAGCAGCGAGGTGTGTCCCTGGTGGAATTCGTTGCGCAGATCGACCACGGTTACCGGCGGGAGCTCCAGCGATTCCGCGCCGCTGCCGCGCACCGGATTGACCCGCTGCTCCAGCCGCGCCACCTGATACTCGCCGGCGTTGACGCGTGCGATCGATTCGATCGAGGGGGTGGCGCTGCCGAGGATCAGGAGCGCGCCGTGCGCCTCGGCGAGACGTTCCGCGACGGCCCGGGCGTGGTAGCGCGGCGTCGATTCCTGTTTGTAGGCGGGCTCGTGTTCCTCATCGAGCACGATCAACCCGAGCTTCTCGACCGGCGCGAACAGCGCGGAACGCGGCCCGATCACAACGCGTTTGTCGCCGTTCGCCACGCTGTACCAGGCGTCGAGCCGCTCCCGCGCGCCCAACTGAGAGTGGAGCATGGTGGTGTCGGCCGGGAATCGCGCCGACACGCGCCGCACCAGCTGGGTGGCCAGTGCGATCTCGGGCGCGAGGATGATCGCCGATCGTCCCGCGCGGAGACACCAGGCGATCGCGCGCAGGTAGAGTTCGGTTTTGCCGCTGCCTGTGACGCCGCGCAGGAGTAGCGGTTGCGGCGACTCCGCTTCCAGTCCCCGTTCGATCTGCCGCCACGCGCTCGCTTGTTCGGCCGTCAGCGTGGGCGTCTGATCGGCGCTCTCTTCGAACGCGGCGCGGTCCACCTCCCGCTGCTCGACCAGTCCGGCGGCGATCAGCCGGTTGAGCGTGTCCCGGGAAGCTCCACTGGCTCGCAGCGCCGCCCGCTCGTCGATCCAGCCCTCGCCGATACCGGCCCGGCGGCGGATATCGAGGAACGACACCACCGCCTTCTGACGCGGCGCCTTGAGTTCGGGCGGGTTGTCGGTGGTGAGCCGAATTTGCCGGGTCTGCTCCCGCTTCGGCTCGTGCGGGTGGACGATCACGCGCCGGTCGATGGCGTCGAGCTTGATCAGCGCGGGCAGGATCGAGGTCAGCGGTTTGCCGGCGCTGGCGCGGAGTTGATCGGGGGTCGCCTCGCGCAGCGTTTCGAGTGTGCGCAGCGTTTCCGCTTGTTGGCGGGTGAGCAGATCGTCGTCCGGGCGTTGCCGGCTCGGTCGGAGCAATT
>JADLGF010000255.1 GCA_020849415.1 Thermomicrobiales bacterium | reverse complement strand
GCGATCAGGTGAATCTCCCCCTCCGGACCGGTCTCCTCCAGCAATTGCCAGGCGCCGAAGTCGAACTCGATATCGGTGACGCGCAACTCGGTCGAACGGGTCACCCGTGACACGAGGGAGGTAATGATGATCGCGCCGATGAAGAACGAGGCGATGCGGATGCCATCAGGGCGTTCGATGATGTTCGTGAGCGTGGTGTAAACGAAGACAAGCGCAATCAGCGTGAAGGCGATCAACCGCCGCCGATGATTCAGCTTCCGCACCAGCAGCACCACCGCGAAGGCCGCCGAGGTCATCAGCACGAGTACACCGGTCGCGTAGGCGCCACCCTGGGCATCGACGTCAGCCTTGAACGCCACCGTCACCGCGACCGCGATCGTTGCGAATACCAGCACCAGCGGACGCACTGCGCGCGTCCAGTCGGGCGCCATGCCGTACCGGGGCAGATAGCGCGGGATGATCGAGAGTAGTCCGGCCAGCGCTGAGGCGCCGGCGAACCAGAGGATTGCAATCGTGCTCACGTCGTAGACGGTGCCGAAGCCATCGCCGAGCCGATCGTGCGCCAGCCACGACAGTGCGCGCCCGTTCGCTTCGCCCCCCTCCTCGAACTCCTCGGCGGGGATGAGCAGCGACGTCACGAACGAACTCGACAGCAGGTATCCGCTCATGATCAACGCGGCCGTGGTCAGCAGTTTGTGCGTGTTGCGGATGCGGCCGACTGGTTTGGCGTCGGTATCGGTCGCGTCGCCCCGGACCAACGGCATCACCGCCACGCCCGTTTCGAAGCCGGACAGCCCAAGCGCCAGCCGCGGAAAAACGAGCAACGCCGCGCCGATCAGCAGCAGCGGATTACCGTGCTCATGACGGAGCGCGTCAGTCCAGTTGGAGAAGAGGTGGGGATTGCGGACGATTTCGAGCAATCCGACGCTGACGACAATCAGGTTGAGCATCAGAAACAGCCCGACGAGCAGCACCGCAATGCCGATCGCCTCCCGGAATCCGCGCAGGAAGACCACGGTCAGGAGCAGGATGAAGACGAGCGTGATCTCCAGCTGGCGCGATTCGAACGCGGCCGGCGCGAAGGGATTCTCGCGGACGTGGGCCGCGGCGTCCGCCGCCGAAAGGGTGATCGTGATGATGAAATCAGTGGCGACGAAGCCGAGGAGCATCAGCACGAAGAGCTTCCCCTGCCACCAGCCAAGGAGCCGTTCGAGCATCGCGATCGAGCCCTCGCCGTGCGGGCTGTGCTTCGCGACCATACGGTAGATCGGCAGTGCGCCGAACAGCGTCATCAGCACCAGCACCAGCGTCGCCACTGGCGCCAGCGCGCCGGCGGCCACGAACGCGATCCCGGGTTGGTAGGCCAGCGTGGAGAAGTAGTCGACCCCGGTCAGGCACATCACCTGCCACCAGGGGTGTTTGGCGTGCTGGTCGGTGGCGTCCGTACTCCGGGCGGGCGTCGGCGAATAGCCCTTGAGCAGCCATTTCGAGAGCCGATTCGGCGCCATGGCTTCGGACACTACGTGCGACATCGCTTCCCCCGGTAAGCCCGCCTCGCCATCGAGCGCGGGCGACAAAACCACGCAACTCTAGCCGGAGGTTCATGTGAGCGGCGTTAGGATTCGGCAGCCAAGGATAAGAACTTCGTTAGAGGCGAGTCAGCGATCGTCGGGCGGCTTCAGCCGGTATCCGACGCCGGGTTCGGTGACGATCAACCGCGGCTGAGCGGGGTCCTGCTCCAGCTTGCGGCGCAGGTAATTGATGTAGACGCGCAGTTGCTGGACGTTCTCGGCGGCGTAATCACCCCAGACGCGCAGCAGCAACTGGCGATGGGTCAGCACCTTGCCGGCGTCCCGCGCGAGAACGGCGAGCAGGTCATATTCGGTCGGCGTGAGGTGCACATCCTCCCCGTCGCGAGTGACAATCCGGCGCGCGTGATCGATGACGACGCTCCCGAAGCGCAGCGTTGCCTCGGGCGGGCCGGCGGTCCGGCGCAGCAGCGAGCGCAACCGCGCCAGGAGTTCATCAACCCCGAACGGCTTGGTGAGGTAATCGTCCGCGCCAAGATCGAGCGCCGTTACCTTGTCCCGTTCGTCGCCCCGGGCGGAGAGGACGATGATCGGCACATCCGACCACTGCCGCGTCTGCTTCACGACTTCGAGTCCATCGATCCCCGGCAGCATCAGATCGAGCACCACCACATCGGGCCGCCAGGTGGCGATCGCGACCAGCGCCGCCTCGCCATCATCGGCCAATTCCACGACGTACCCGTGACCGCCGAGCGCCACGCGCAGCGCCCGCCTGATCTGCGGCTCGTCATCAACCACCAGGACCCGTGAACTACTCACTCCGCCCGTTCCTTCCCCGGCGCCAACGGCAATCGCACCGTGAAGGTGGCGCCCTGACCGGGTTCGCTGGCGACATCGATCGTGCCACCGTGTGCTTCGACCAGCCCGCGCGAGATCGTGAGGCCGATGCCGGCGCCGGCGCTCATCCCCGGTCGATCGGCCCGCCAGAATCGCTCGAACACGCGCTCGATATCCTCCGCCGGAATGCCGGGACCCTGATCACGAACGGCCAACAGCAGGGATTCACCCTGCCGACTCACCTCGATGTGGATCGCGGTTCCAGCCGGTGTGTATTTGATGGCATTGTCGCCGAGATTCATGAGCACCTGGGCGATTTCAACGTAATCGAGCCAGACCAGCGGCAGATCGGGCTGCACAGCGAGCGTGATCGGGTGGCTGCCGCCGCGCCGGCGCAGTCGCTCGACGACATCGAACGCCAACTCCTCGACATCGCACCATTCCCGGTTCGGCCGGAGCGCCCCACCCTCGATGCGTGAGAGATCGAGGAGGTTCCCCACGACTGCGTTCAGGCGGTCCGCCTCCTCATCGATCGCGTGCAGCAGCTCCCGGCGCGATTCTCCGTCCAGGGCGATAGCCGGATCGAGCAGCGCCGATGCCGAGGTTTTGATGGTCGCCAGTGGAGAACGCAATTCGTGCGAAACCGCCGAGATCAGCGCCGACTTCAGGTTGTCCGATTGGGCGAGGAGTTCGGCGCGCTCCCGTTCCCGTTCGATCTGGCGGGAGCGATCGGCTTCAGTCGCCACCAGCCGGCCGGTGACGATAGCCACGCCGAGATAGACGAGCAGCGCCACGAGGTGCTCCGCGTTGTCGATCGAGAGCGAGCCGGTCGGCGGCACCGAACCGAGGTTCAAACTGAGGAACGCGACCAACGCAGCCACCACGGCCGGGGTCGATCCAAAGAAGAGGGCGATGCCGAAGACGAGCAGCAGGTAGAGGAGCGCCGAATCGATCAGATCGAGATCACCGGCCAAACCGTGCAATAGCAGCGTCAGCAGCACCACCGCGCTCAACGAGACCGCCATCGCACGCCAGGGAACCCGCCCGCGGCCGGCGGACGACTCCAGGCCGGCGATACGACGGACCCGACGGCGCACGCGAGCGAGAGAACCCTCGAGATTCACGGCCGATCCACTCCCGGACGGGCGAGACAACCCCGCCCAGCGCGTATCCTAACGTCGAATGAAGGAGAACCGGCGCCTTGGGGGTTATACGCACGCTGCCAGATGAAGAGATCGAGGAGTTGCTGCGCGCTTCGGTGATCGCGCGGCTCGCCTGCGCCGCGCCCGAATTCGGCGCCCGACCATACCTGGTGCCGCTCCCCTGCTTCTACGACGGCGACGGATTGGTGGCGCTTTCGGGTCCCGGCACGAAGATCGCGGTGATGCGCCGCAACCCGCTGGTGACGATCGAGGTCGATCGCGGCAACGCACCCGATCACTGGGAGAGCGTCGTCGCCGAGGGCGAGTACCGGGAACTCATCGATCCGGCTGAACACGCAGAAGCGGTAAGCCTGATCGCCGAAATGAGCGGCGAAACGCCGGTGGTCGGACCCGACACCATCATCTTCCGCATCGAACTGACCGCAAAATCGGGCCGGTACGAACGACCGGAGTGACGCGAGGAGCCGCGGGAACGTGACACAAACCTGGCTGCAAGTACTGACCGGCGCACCGAAGCCAATCATCGGCATGGTGCATCTCCCGGCGCTTCCGGGCACACCACTGTATGACGCCGGCGCCGGAATGGCGTCGATCCGTGAATCGGTGCAACGTGACCTGGAGGCGTTACAGGCGGGCGGCATTCACGCCGTCATGTTCTGCAACGAGAACGATCGACCGTACCGGCTCGACGCCGATTTCGCGAGCGTCGCCGCCATGAGCGACGTCGTGGCCTCGGTCCGGGCCGAACTCTCGGTGCCGTTCGGGGTCAATATGCTCTGGGACCCGCGCGCCACGCTCGCCGTCGCCGCTGCGACTGGCGCCGACTTCTGCCGCGAAATCTTCGCCGGCGCCTTCGCCGGTGATTTCGGCATCTGGGAGCGAACCGCCGGCGATGCCTTCCGCTACCGGCGCGAGATCGGCGCCGAGCGCGTGCGCATGCTCTTCAACATCAACGCCGAATTCGCCCAGCAGCTGGCGCCGCGCCCGATCGCCGAAGTGGCGCGTTCGATCGCCTTCTCCTCGATGCCCGACGCCATCCTCGTTTCGGGCGGCATCACCGGCCGCGCCGCCGGCGAATCGACGGTGGCCGAGGTTGCCGAAGCGATCGCCGGAACGGGTGTTCCGCTCCTGGTCAACACCGGGTTTCGGGCCGAAAACGCGCTCGATCTCCTCCGGTACGCCGATGGCGCGATCGTCGGCACCAGCCTCAAGGTCGATGGCATCACCTGGAATCCCGTCGACCCCGCGCGGGTGCGGGCGCTGATGACGATCGTCGGGCAGGCCGGCGCGTAGCCAGTGTGACGTCCAGACCAGCCCGATTCCTGTTGGCTGCGCTACTCTCTGAAAGACGCATCATGCAGCTCTCGAATTCGCCGTATGGTGCGATGATCGGATCAATGCGTGGTCCGAAAAGTTGACGAATCGGTCGAAACGGTCGTATAACCCGACCGATCAGGGCATGGTATTCGAACCCCGTTCGGGCGATCGGCAGAGTCGTCGGGCGGCTTGTTCGATAGTGTGCTCACGAACGGGTCGGCCGATTCAGGTATCGACTCACGAAGGAGGACTCGATGCAGAACGATGAGCTCCAGGGTCAACTTCGCCGTCTGATCGACGGCGTGATGAACGGCAAGATGAGCCGCCGCGAGGCGATTCGTCGCGCCACCGTCCTCGG
>JADLGF010000254.1 GCA_020849415.1 Thermomicrobiales bacterium | reverse complement strand
AGCGCGTCGATCGTATCGTGAGCGTCTTTAGAGTCCGCCATCATCTTTCCTTGTCACGTGCGGAGCGGGCGCCGTCACTTCGGCGGATCCCGCCGCCGGCCGCGGGAATGCGGTCAGCATCGAACCAGTAAGCTCGTAAGAGTATACAAAGGGCGCTGCGGAACCGCGCCCTGGTGCCCATTCATTGGACGAATACTCCGCGGCGGGATGGTATATAAGGGTGGTCAGGCGCGAGGTGCCGTCGCGCGCTTATATCTGCTTTCGTCTTGCGAGCGTTCGAAGGGAGTTGAACCGTGGCGACCGTCCACATGATCGTCGGCGGGGTGGTGATCCTGCTGTATCTGGCCGCGGTGGTCGGGTATCTCCAGGGAACGAAGGGCGCCACGCCGCCGTGGGCGAAGATGGTGTCGCGCCTGGGCGCGGTGCTCGTGTTGCTCCAGTACGCGCTTGGCTTCAGCCTGCTGGGCACGAGTGATTCGCTGCCGAGCCCGATTCACTACGTGGTGGCGCTGGCCACCGCCTTCACGATCGGCGCCGAGCACATGGTGGCCGGTCAGGAGACCGATCCGGTCCAGCGCAATCGCAAGAGCCTGATGTTCTGCCTCGGAACGCTGGTGCTGGTGCTGGTGGCGTTCGCTATTGGCGAATCGACCAGCTAGATCGAATCCTCGACTGTGAACGCACCCGGTCTCCTGGCAACGGGAGACCGGGTGCTTTCCATTTGCAACTGTCCAATTCAATCGCCACCTCCGGTAGAATGAACACCGGGACCTTTGAGTGAGATGAATGGGGACGATTCGTGAGCGATCGAACTGCGTTCGAGGTATTGATCATCGGCGGCGGAGTCGGGGGTGCGTCCCTCGCGACGGTCCTCGCGCGCGCCGGTCGTCGGGTCGGGGTTGTCGAGCGGGAACCGGTCTTCCGGGATCGGGTGCGGGGCGAGGGCTTCCACCCGTGGGGATATCGTCAGGCCGCGGCGGTGGGCCTGGACGGGGTGCTCGAACGGGCGGGGGCGAATCCGCTGCCGATCTGGCAGGGATATCGCGACCGCGAGCCGGTCGAGCCGAGCCGCTGGGACGATGATCCCGAGAACGACTACCCGGAGTTCGCCATTAGCCACCCCGCCTTGCAGAACGCCACGATTGCCGCGGCAAAAGCGGCCGGCGCGGAGATTCTCCGTCCGCTCGCCGCGCGGCGAATCGAGCGGGTCGGTGAGCGCTGGGAAGTCACGATCGAAGGAGCGGAAGGGAGCCGGCAGCGCTTGACGGCCGATCTGCTGGTCGGCGCCGACGGTCGCGATTCGGCGGTGCGTCGCTGGCTCGATGTGTCGGTCACCGTCGACCCCGTCCACCACCGATTTGGTGGCATGCTGATCGAGGGATTCGGACTCGCCACGGACATGATTCACTCGGTCAGTCTCAATGGCGGTACGGCCTATGTGTTGCCGCAGAGTGGCGGTTTCGCCCGTATCTACGGCGGCGGCCAGCCGGAGCTGCTCAATCCGATCGTCTCCGACCGGAGCGGGGGCGCGCTGATCGAGCTACTGGCGGAGAACCTGCCGGAAGGCGCGATGGCGAACGCTCGCTCCGCCGGCCCGATGGCGTTCTTCCCGAACAGCGATATCGTGCCGGAACAGATTGCCGGCGAGGGCTGGGTGCTGATCGGCGACGCCGCCGGCGCCAACGATCCGAGCGTGGGGCAGGGGCTCTCCCTGACCTACCGGGATGTACGTCGCCTCAGCGAACTGCTGGACGCCGGCGATCGAGACGAGGCGCTGCAGCAGTACGCCGTGGAGCGGAGCGCCGTTCACGCCACCGCCCGGGAACATGCGAAGTGGATTGCCTCGTTCACCATGGAATCGGGCGCCGACGCCGAGCGGCGGCGCGCGGGCTTCCGCCGCGCCCAGGAGATCGACCCGGCGCACGGCGGCTTTGCTTTCATCTACACCCGCGGCCCCATGGGCCTCGTTGCCGACGAAGCGGCGCGCCGTCGCTTCTTCAACGAAACCTAGCGGCGGGGCATCTTCGGCTCCATCGTGAGATCGTCGTAATCGAGCTCGTCGAACAGATCGTCCGGTGGGTCGTGTTCGGTTGCCGGCAAACGCCAGCTGGTGGCGCGCTTGATCTCATACGGCATCACGAACGTTTCGGTCGATTTCACGCCATCCACCTTCGCCAGGGTGACGGTGAGGAATTCGACCAGGGCCTCCTGTGAGCGGACCACGATCTGGATGATGATGTCGAAGTTTCCAGTGACGAATCCGGCGAAGGTGACTTCATCGAGCGCATTCAGGGTGGCGGCAATTTCATCGAGCCGGCGCAGTTCGATCTTGAGACCGATCAGCGCGCGCAGGTCGTAGCCGAGCCGGGAGGGATCAGCGAGCATCGAGAATTCGATCACGCCCCGTTGCTGCAGGCGATCCATGCGGCGGCGGACGGTTGATTCCGGAATGCCGGCGGCGCGGCTGAGTTCGGCGTAGGACATGCGCGCGTTCTGCTGAAGCAGACGGATGATCGCGCGGTCGGTTGCGGTTACGGATCGAGCCATCGTTCGGGCGCCCTCGCTCTCCGGCCGGAATGACCGGGGTGGGGAAGCGTGGCGGGAACCGCCATGAATCTGGCGGCCCGCGCGGTAACGACCGAAGCCTACCAGAGCGGGCGGCGGAATCGCCCAATTTCGGATAAATCGGTCAAGTCAACCTTTTACGCAACCCCCCGTGCGTCATAGTCCCGGTTCAGTAACCGCTCCGTCGGGCGACTGCCCGTGTACCCGGCTATTTCAAACAAGCTGCGTACGTACGATACCTATTGGTACTGAATCCGAAACTCTCCGGGCAAAATGTGCGGAAGCGATGCGAATTTCTGGAGGCTGTGCTAGTGTATGTACATATCGATGCCTGTTGTGTCACCCCTCCCGCATACTGCGGTGACCGTCAGCGCCTGGGATATCGCCGATCTCCGAATGGGCCGCGCCTCCCCCGCGCGCGGTTCGTGAAGCGGTCGGTTGGGAAAAGGGTTGGATTGTGCTGAAACTGCCACGGACGCGGGTGATGACATCGCTCGTTGCCATGTTGGTTGTCCTCATGGGAGCGCTCGCTCCCGCTTTTACGCCCCAGGCAAACGCCCAGGAAGCGACCGCGTGGGTCGAACTCAGTTCAACCAAGCCGGGACCCGGCTGCACGATCGCGGTGGCCATCGAGATTCGCTCAAGCGGTCACGCGGTGGCGAATACCGAAGTCTCCGTTGCCCTCTTCGATGATGGCGGGGTCGTTTCCATCGATCGCCAGCTGACCAACGGTGACGGGATCGCCCATCTCGGGGTGGTGGCGACATCCGGCGCCGACTGGATGGACCTGAACGTCGGCGGCGCCTACCTCAAGGGGTATTCGATCGCGGTCACCGGCGGCAACGGCTGCGGCGCAGCGCCGAAGTTCGAGACCCTCACCGGCACCCTCACCTTCGGCGGCATGGGTTCCGACAACTACCCGCCCTATTACATCTACGGCCAGATGCGCAATCTTTCCTGCGAGTACGCGGCTGTGACGATCGCCACCCAGGGCGCCGTCTCCGAATACGCGATCGAGGAACTGGTTCCGAAGTCGGGGAACCCGCACAAGGGGTATCGCGGCGACATCAACGGCACGTGGGGCAACACCGACGACTACGGGGTGTACGCCGAGCCGATCGCCAAGGTGCTGCCGCAGTTCGGCTACGTGGGCGATGTTTTCTACGGCGGCAACAGCGGCATCCAGATGATGGAGTACCTCGATCAGGGGATCCCGGTGATCGTCTGGCTCGGGCTCTGGGGCGACACCAGCTTCCAGGCCACGGCCGGCAGCACCACCTTCACCCTGCTGCCTGGTCTGCACGTGATGGTGGCGTACGCCTACGATGAAAAGAACGTCTACCTCTCCGATCCCGGCACGGCCAGCCTGATCGCCTACAACTGGAGCGATTTCCGCTACATGTACGGCATCCTCGACGGTATGTCGCTGGCGGTCTACCCGGCCGGCTGATCCCGATCACCGAAAAAGGAAACGCCCGCGCTCACCAACGAGCGCGGGCGTTTTTCGTTCGATGCCTTCACGACCCACGAATGAACCTGAGCCTGCACGGCCTCCCCGTCCGGTCGCTTGCCTACCCAAGCAGGAAGGGGACCTTCCACTCCTCGCAGAGGGCGCGGACGTCGTTGATCACCGCCGGCCGGACCGGCAGGCCGTGGCGGGCGTTGTACGCCTCCTGGGCCGATTCGGGCTCGCCGGGAATGAGTACGCGGTCGCTCTGGGCGGTTGGCGAGACCGGCGTGGCGCGCAGCGTTTCGAAGAGGCTGGCGACATCGGCCGCGAAATCGGCCGGATCGCGGAAGGCGTCGATCCGCCAGGCGGCGAAGTAGTGGCCGATCCGGAAGCGTTCGCCGGCGTAATAGGCGGCGCTGATCTGGTGGCTCGCGGACGCTCCGGCGAGCGGGCCGCAGAGCAGATCGACCAGCAGGCCGAGTCCGTAGCCCTTGTGCCCGCTCGTTTCGCGGTCCCCGCCGAGCGGCAGGAAGGCGCCAAAGGCGAAGGGATCGGTGGTCGGCACCCCCTCCTTGTCGATCGCCCAACCCTGCGGAATCGACTTCTTCGCCCGCTGCGCGACCTCGATCTTGCCGTATGCGGCGGTCGAGGTCGACATGTCGAGCACGAACTCGGGTGTGTTGTCGGTGGCGGGGAGGGAGATCGCGATCGGGTTCGAGCCGAGCATTGCCTTCGCGCCGAAGGTGGGGGCGGCGAGCGCGCCGGTGTTCGTCATCGAGACGCCGACCAGGCCCGCCTGGCTCGCCATCATGGCGTAATACCCCGCGATGCCGAAGTGGGTGCTTTCGCGCACGGTCGCCATGCAGAGGCCGATCTCCTGCGCTTTCTCGATCACCCGCGTCATCGCCCGCTGCCCCTGGATCAACCCGGAGCCGTCGTTGGCGTTGAACGCGACTGAAACTGGCGTCTCCCGATCGACGGTCAGCGGGACATCAGCCTTGATACGGCCGTCCACGAACCCCTCGGCGTAGGAGCGCAGCCGCGCCACCCCGTGCGATTCGATGCCGCGCGAATCGGCGGCGATAAGGGGCCGGGTGGCAATGGCGGCTTCCTCGGCGGAAAGGCCGAAGGCGCGAAAGAGCGATTCGGATTGCTCGCGCACGGTGTCGACGGTGAAGCGCGGCGAATCGCCCCAGTAGGCGGCCAGGGCGTCATCCGAGAGCAGGGAAGCGGCCATTGCGATTGTTCCTCTCTGTCGCTACGAAGGTGTGACCGGCGGTTGTGACCGGCAGTCGAACGTCGGAAATTCCGGGCGCACGCCAATCAGGCACAGGTGTCAGAGAACTACGGCGGCATTATCCGCAACCGCGCCCGGTTTCGCTAGTGGTGGCGCTCGGACGACGGAGCGGCGTGACAACGTGTCAAAATGCGATTAGTCATATGCGGACAATAGCCTTGACATGTTAGGCAAATCATGATTCGTGGCGCATTTTCCGGACGTCGAATGCTTGACAACCCGGCATTGGTGAAGCATCCTCGTTGACACGTCAGGGGCGTACGTACATCTCTGGCATTCGGCATCAGCGAAACCGCAGCGCGCCGATGTCGAACATCCGTTGGTTTTCTGAACTGAATCGTTTTTTCGCCTCGATCGCTGTCCCGCCGGCGCTGATCTTCGAGGGGTTTCGAGGGGGTAGTACCGTGGGGGAAGGATCGATGCGATCGAAGCGGGCCGGGCTGGGCGGCTTCATCTGGCGATTCGCGCTGGCTCTGTTGCTGGTGGTTGGCGTAACCGGCGGCTTGCAGGCCGCTCCGGCCCAGGCGGGCTACGGCACCTACATCAACACCGACGCGCTGAACCTGCGCGATGACGCCGGGCTCTGGGGCAATGTCATCACCACGATGTACCGCGATGAGGGGTTCACCTACGTCGATGGTCCGACCTGGGATGGCTGGTACTACATCGCCTACGCCGGCAACTACGGCTGGGCGCACGGCCACTACCTGATCATCAACAACAAACGCGCCTGGCGCGATGGTCCGCCTTCGACCGGCGGTGGCTCGACCTCGAGCGCGACCTACGGCGGCGAGACGTGGATCGATGTCAACCGCTCGACCGGGTTGGTCACCGCCTTCGAAGGCAACACCGTCGTGATGCAGTACTGGGCGTCATACGGTTGGGATCTCTCCGATCAGGGCTTCTACGCCACCGCCAGCGGCACCTATTACATCTACGCCAAGAACGCGTCGCTGACCTGGACCGAGTGGGGACAGGCGTACATCAAGTACTGGATGGCGTACGACGAGTACCGCGCCAACGGGTTCCATTCCTGGAGTCTCGATGCCAACGGCAAGGTGATCCCGGGCGGCGATGGCGTCACCGGCGGTTGCGT
>JADLGF010000253.1 GCA_020849415.1 Thermomicrobiales bacterium | reverse complement strand
TCGACGCCGTCCTGGAGGAAGCCCCCGATCTCGTCGTGCATTCCGGCGATGTCTTCCACCACACCCGGCCGACCTGGCACGCGCTGCGGACCTTCGTCCGCCAGACGCGCCGGATCACCGCCGCCGGCATTCCGATGGTGATCATCGCCGGCAATCACGACACGCCCCGCCTGCGCACTGACGGCACCGCCTGGTCGGTGCTGGAACTGGCGCTGCCGGAGATCGATTTCATCACCGGCTTCGAGGAAGAATCGCGCCGGTTCGATGAGCTCGGGGTGCAGGTGGTCGGAGTGCCGCACGGCGCGATGTCGATGACTGTTTACGATCCGATCGTAAATGTGGTCCCGGAATTGCGGAATATCTTGCTGCTGCACGGTATGGTGCCAGGCATGGCCGATATCGCCCACTACGAACCGGGCACGCAGGAGATTTCCACCGGCTTGCTCGATCCACGTTTCGAATACATCGCGCTCGGTCACTTTCACATCTTCAGCCGGCAACGGCACAGCGCCTGGTACGCCGGCTCGACCGAACGCTTCGGCTGGGGCGATGAGGAAGCGACGCCCGGCTTCGCCATCGTCGAATTCACGGCGGATTCGACCGAGCCGGAGGTCCTCCACCACCCGATCGAAACCCGGCCCATGCACACGCTGCAGGCGATCAACGGCGAGGGCCGACCACCGCGCGAAATCGCCGATTCGGCGTTGAAGCGCGCGGCCGAAGTCGGCGATATCACTGCTATGACCCGTATCGAACTGCGCGGCGTCAATCGCGCCACGCGGCGAGAGGTCGAGCAGCTCGTCCGGCGAGAGCTGGAGGGGCAGGTCTGGTCGCTCGAATTCTTCGCGCGGACGGAACTCGCCCAAACCCTGGGTGAAACGACCGCGATCGAAACCGAGCAGCTCGAAGTGCCCGCCTTGTTCGAGGAGTTCGTCGCCGAGCAGGTCAAACTCGGGCGCTACACGCCGGAGTTCGCCACGAGTTTCCGCGCCCGGGGGATGGCGGCGCTCGGACAGGCGATCGAAGCGGTCAGCCTTTCACTGGCGGAGGATGAGCGATGATCCTCGTCGCCCTGACCATCCGCGATTACAAGCAGTTCGCCGGCGAACACCTCTTCGAACCGGACCGCCAGGGGATCACCGCTGTGATCGGTCCGAACGGCGCCGGTAAGACCACGCTCTTCGAAGCGATCGAGTGGTGCCTCTACGGACCGCGCAGCATCTCGAACGCCGACGTTCTGCCGCGCGGACTCGGCGGCATGCCTATGGTGCGGGTGACGCTCGAAGAGCCCCGCACCGGTCAGCGCCACGTGATCGAACGGCGGCTGTCGCGCAGCAAGGTGATGCAGGCCGAGGTTTGGGACGAGGCCAATCCGGGCGAGATGATAGCCACCGGATCGGCGCCGGTGAAGAAATTCGTCAGCGAGCAGTTGATCGGGCTCGGTCACTCCGCCTTCATCTCGACCTTTTTCACCCGGCAGAAGGAACTGTCGTTCTTCGGCTCGGTCGGCGACACCAAACGGCGGCGCATGGTCGGGCAGATGATCGGGATCGAGGCGGTCCGGCTCGCCCAGGAATCAATCGGCGAGCAGCGTACCAAAGCGGCCAACGCCGCCGAAGCGCTCGGCGCGCTCGCCGATCAGGAGGGCGAAGGCCGCGATCTCAGTGAAGAACTGGCCACGGCTGAGACGCAGCTCGCCGAAGACAGCGCGCGGGTCGCGCAGCTGACGAGCGAATCGGCAATTGCCCGGCAAACGCTCGAAGCGGCCAACGTTGAGGCCGAACGCATCCGGTTGCGCGCCGAAGAAGACCGAGCGTTCGCAACCAGGCTCGGGGAATTGAACGCCTCACGCGGCCGGCTGGAAACCCGAATTGAAGGCCTCGAAACCGACCTCACCCGCCTCGATCAGGAAGCGAAACGTCGCGAAACGCTGGCGCCGGTCGCCACCACCCAGGCCGCACGCCAGACCGAAGTCGAACGCTGGCAGGCCGAGCGGCAACGGCAGACGCAGATCGAGGAGCGGCAGCGCTCGATCCAGGGATTGGCGACAGAACAGCGCCAGGGCCTCGACGCATCGCGGCAGATCGTGGCGAAGAGCGCGACGGCACTCCTGCCGGACTGGTCGTGGCGCGACGGTGCAGAGCCGCTGGGCGAAATCGGCCGGTTGCTCGGAGTCGGCGGCGGCATCGATCTGGCGGCGGACCGCAAGCGGCTCGCGGCGTTCGAAACGTATACCTCCCGAAAAACCGATCTGGAGCGCGCCGAAGCGCAACTCCACTCCTATCATGAGCGACTGGAGGTGCGCCGGCACGAGGAGCAGGCGCTCCTGCGCACCGGTGATCCGGCGGTTGCGATCGACCGCATCCGTCAATCGATCAACGACCGGCGCGATCGGCTGACGCGCCACGAAACCGAGCAGCGTCAGGCGGTCGAACGCGCCGGTCAATTGCAGCCGCTCGTGTCGAACCTGCGCGAACGCACCTTCGACGATCACTGCCCGACCTGCGGGCGCAGCATCTCCGAAGAGGAAGCGGCCGGCGTGATCCGGACGCTGACCGAGCAGATCGAAAGCTGGAACGGCATCGCGCGTCAGCGGGCCACCGATGCCCGCACGGTCCGCAACGAGATCGAGCAACTCACCACCGAGCTCACGGCCGAGTCCCTCCGCGCGGAGGAGCTGCAGCACGTCCGCAACAAACTCGAGCAGGGCCAACAGCTGACCCTCGAAAAGCAGGATGAGGTGCGGCGTCTGGCCGACTCGCTTGCGCAGGCAACCGCGACTCCGCCGCAACCGGGTGAGATCGAACGGCTGCGGGAACGGATCGAAGCGCTCTCGTCAGTGTCCGCGGCTGCTCAGGGGTTGGCCCAGCGACTTGCGCAGTTGCAGAGCCTCGCCGAACGGGAGCGAGCCGAACGCGCCGAACTCGCGCAACTCGGCGAGGTCGCGTACGAAGAAATCGCTCATCGAACAGCGGTGGCCGCCCTGGACGAGGCGAACAAGGCGGTCACGGTCTTGCAACAGATCGACCGCGACCTCCAGCGGCGCGAAGCGATCGAAGCGCAGCGCGCCGAGAGTCAGGCAGCGCTCCAACGCGAACTGACGGCGATCGCGGAAGCGCAGGAGCAGCGAGAGCGCCTCGCATGGAACGAGGCGGAATCGGCGAACGCTCGCCAGGCGGTCAACTCAGCCATCGAGGCGGAGCGTCAGGCGACTGCCCGGCTTCACCTCGCCCAGACCGCGCAACGGGATCGACAGGGTGCACTCGATCGGCTCCGGGAGGAGCACCGTCGCTTGCAGCAGCAACGCGACCGCTCGGCGGCGCTGCGGCGCGAGGCCGATGAACTCGGCGAGATGTACAAGGAGTTCGGCACCTTCGATCAGTACGTCGCCGCCCGCATCGCCCCCCGCATGGCCGAGCAGACGAGTGAGTTACTGGAGATCGCCACCGACGGCAAATTCACCAGCGTCGAATTCGACGAAAACTACGGCATCCACGTCTACGATGGCATCGCCGAGAAGTTTCCGCTGGAGAGTTTCTCCGGTGGGGAACGGGATGTCGTGGCGCTTTGCGCGCGGCTGGCGCTCTCCCAGTTGATCGGGAGTTCCGCCGCGCACCCGCCGTCATTCCTGGTGCTCGACGAGGTGTTCGGGGCGCTCGATCGCGACCGGCGGGTGCAGTTGCTGGAGTTGCTCGGCCGCATTTCGGAATCGATCGAAGCGTTTCAGCAGATGTTCATCATCAGTCACGTCGATGACGTGCGCTCATC
>JADLGF010000252.1 GCA_020849415.1 Thermomicrobiales bacterium | reverse complement strand
TGGTCGTGGTGGCGGGGTGGGGGATTGTCGGGTTGCTGCGCGGTTCCGGCGTGGCGGCTGATGGCGTGCGCCGCGCGATTGGACCTTACAACCACCCGAACAACCTCGCCTTTTTCATCGAGCGTGCGACGCTGTTGACAGCGATCCCGGCGTTCTTCCACCCACGCTACCGGCGAATCGGAATCGCGCTGCTGGTCATCGGGGGTGTAGCGGTGCTCGCCACCTTTTCCCGGGGAGCGCTGATCGGACTCTCGGCCGGGGCGGTGGTCGCCTTGTGGTTGATCGGTCGCTTGCGGGCGATTGCCGGAGTGGCGGCGGCGCTGGTGGCGGCGGGCGGAGTGCTGGCGTTGCTCGCCGGTGAGCGCCTCTTCGACAGCGGCGGGGAGGGGAGCGAACCCTCCCGCTTCGTAATCTGGGAGGGCGCCGAGCGGATTCTCCGTGACTTTCCGCTCACCGGCATCGGGCCCGACCAGTTCTACGTCATGTACGGGCTGCGCTACATCGAGCCGGTCGGCTGGCCGGAGCGCTACACCGCTCACGCGCACAACATTTTCCTCGATTTCTGGCTCTGGTTCGGGTTAGCCGGTCTGGCCTTCGCGGTGGTGGCCTGCGCCTGGGTGGCCTGGCGAACGATTCGCTTGCAGCGAATTGTCGTTACCCAGGGCACTATCAAAGCGTTACCGATCGCCGGGGCGGCGGCACTGGCGGCCGGACTCACCCACGGCCTGATCGATCACGGGTTCCTGCTGCCCGATCTGGCGGTGCTCACCTGGTTCGCGGTGGCGCTTCTGATCGCGCCGGCCGCGGAGACCGCGCGATGATCGCCGCCTCGCCGGCGTTGTTGCCATTTGGGTGGGTGCGCGGAGTCGCCATCGCGCTCGCGGCTGCCGTTGTATTGCTGTCCGATCCGTGGGTGGTGCTCGCGATGGCGATTGCCCTCGGGGTCGGCTGGTGTGGGTACCGGCAGCCCGCCTTCGGAGTCGGCATCGTTGCCGCCACGATTCCGCTTCAGGAAGCGATCCTCATTTCAACTGGTCCGGCTGAGCTGACTGTGACCCAACTGACGGTGCTGCCGCTGATTGCCGGCTGGTCGGCGGCCTGGCTGATGGGCCGGGCGTTGGCGCCGGTAACTCCGCCGATCGTGGCGTGGTTGCTCGTGACCGGAGCGATGGCGCTTTCGATTGTGAACGCGGTCGATCGAGCCGAGTGGGCGAAGGAAACCTACCGCTGGGCGATCGCCCTGGCGCTGTTCATGGTGGCGAGCAGCGCGCTGCGCCGGTCACGTGATGCCTGGCCGGTCGTGGCGGGTGTCTCGGCGGGCATTCTCCTTGCCACGGGTGTGGCGCTGCAGCAAGTGATCCAGCGCGACGGTCCGCCATCGTTCGCGAGTGACGGCCTGATGCGCGCCTACGGCTTCTTCGGCCAGCCGAACCCGCTCGCGGCGTATCTGGAAATGTCGGTGCTGTTGCTCGCGCCGCTGGCGCTGACTCAATTGCAGGGGGAACGTGCCGGCGCGGTTCGCCGGTTCGCCATTCCGCTCGTGGTGCTGGCCGGGTGTCTGGCCCTGGCGCTGACCCAGTCGCGCGGAGGGATGCTCGGGTTCGTCGCGGGTGCCGTCGTGATCGCCTGGTGCTATGCGCGCTGGTCACGACTCCTGCTCCTCATGACGGTGTTGGTCGCGATTCCGCTTTTCGCGTTTGCCCCGCCGGGCCAGACTGCGATCGATCGGTTCAGTTCGAGCGTCACGACCGTGCGTATCTCGGAGCAGACGACTCCGGCGAACTGGTCGGTGCACGAGCGCATCGCCCACTGGCGAGCCGGGCTGAACATGGTGGCGGCGGAGCCGGTCACCGGGATCGGCGCGGGCAACTTCGATCACCGCTACCGTGAGTTCACCGACGTCTGGCGTTTCCGCATTCCGCGCGGCCACGCCCACAACGGGCTGATCCAGGTAGCGGCGCAGTCGGGTTTGATTGGCCTGGTTGCGTATCTGACGCTATTCTTTGTTGCTGGCGCCCGAATCGCGCGGGGCGTCGTGCGCGCGCAGGATCAGGTTGCGCGGGCGCTGGCCCTGGGCGCGATGGGTGTACTGATCGCCGTGACGGTTCATGGTCTGTTCGACTACTTGCATGGTCTCAGCCTGAACCTCGCGTTCGTGATCGCCCTGTCCTTCGCGGAACCCGCCCTGCGCTCGACGCGCAACGCAGCTACCAACGCCGGCTCAGAGAAATGACCACCGAGCAACGACTCGAGCCGGTTTCCACCCAGAAACGAGGACGCATGGCGGCGGATTTGACCGAACGGCTCGATGCCACGCTCCTTCCGAACCCGGCGATTCCATCGACGTCGACCCAACCCCCGGAAGAGCCGCCCGGCGATATCGGCTCCAAACTTCTCCGGCCGCACACCATCGTTTCGTTCCTGATCGCGCTGGCGATCATGGTTTTCTTCTTCCGTCAGCTCAATATTTCGCTCGCCGATGTCTGGGCAGATTTGTCCAAGGCACGCCTGCAGTATTTCTTTGCCGCCTTTGGCCTCTATTACGTTGCCATGTTCCTCCGCGGCATGCGCTGGGGCTGGATGCTCCGCGCCGCCGAGGTCGACCGCGAACCGGATGCGTCGATTCCGGGTACGGTGCAGCTCACCGAGATCCTGATGCTCTCCTGGTTCGTGAATTGCCTGGTGCCGGCCCGGCTTGGCGATGCCTACCGCAGCTACGTATTGAAGCGTGAATCGAAGGTGCCGTTCAGCGCCTCGCTTGGCACGATTCTGGCGGAACGAATCGTCGATCTCTTCGTGCTGGTCGTGATGATGGTCGGCGCCGGCATCCTGACCTTCCGTGGCCACTCGACCCCGGGCAAGGCGGAACAGGTCTACCTGGCCTCCGGCGTGCTGATGGCGCTCGGACTGGCCGGGCTGATCGGACTCTGGTTCGCGCGGCACTTTATCGAGCGGCGCATCCCGGAGAAATGGCGCGTCCAGTTCGCCAATCTGCACCACTCCCTCTTCGCTTGCCTGCGCCGGCCAGGCCGCTACGCCGGCATCAGCGTCGTGATCTGGGTGCTCGATGGCGCCCGGCTGATGCTGGTGGCGAAATCGCTCGGGGTCGATCTCACGGCCGCCACGTCCGTTTTCGTGGCGCTGATGGCCTCGCTGCTGACCACCCTTCCGATCACCCCGGCCGGACTCGGCGTGGTCGAAACGGCGATCATCGTGGTCCTGAAGTGGGTCGATGTAACACCGTCGCTGGCGACCTCTGTGGCGGTGCTCGATCGCCTGATCACCTACTGGTCGCTCATCCTGATCGGACTGATCCTCTACATCAAGCGGTTCCGATCCGAGGTCAAGTGACCGCCATGCGCCTGATCGTCGACGCCAGCGCCGCGGTCAATCAGGGAGCCGGGATCGGCCGCTACGCGCGGAATCTCCTGCCGCGACTGGCGGAACGGCTGCCAGGGTCCGACCTGACGGCGCTGATCGCGCGCGATCCGGGCGCGGACTCAGCGGTGAGCGCCGATGGACTCGGTCGGCTCACGGACGCCGGCTACCGGATCAAATCGCTGCCCTTCGATCGGCGGTGGGCGGACATCCTGTGGTTCCGGGCGCGCCTGCCGCTGGTTGCGCAGCTTTTCGGTGGCCGGGCCGATCTCGTCTATTCGCCCGATTTCACCGCGCCACCGGCGCTGCGCACGCCCTCGATCGTCACCGTGCACGATCTCGCCTGGGAGGTCGCTCCGCAATTCACGCCGGCGCCGCTACGGGCGTATCTGCAATCAGTCGTGCCCCGGCAGGTGGCACAGGCTGCCGCTGTGGTGGCGGCTTCCCGGACGACGGCCAACGACTTGCAGGAGCGCTACGGTGTGGGGCCGGAGCGGATAACGATTGTCTCGAACGGGGTCGATGAGCGCTTCTTCGACGCCCGTCCGCTCGATGAGGTAACCCGTTTGTCGCTCGCGCTCCCGGCCGACTACCTGCTGATGGTCGGCACCATTGAACCGCGCAAGAACCACCTTGGCGCCTTCGAGGCGGTGCTGCGCAGCCGGGCGGCGGCGGACCTTCCGCTCGTCGTAGCCGGTCGGCGGGGCTGGGCGGACGACGAGGTGGTCGCGCGGATGCTCGATCTTCAGGAACGGGGGCGGGTGATCTGGCTCGAGTATGTGCCGGACCCGCTGTTGCCCGCGCTCTACGCGGGCGCTGCCGCCACCATTTATCCTTCGTGGTACGAGGGCTTCGGCATACCGGCGTTGGAGGCGATGGCGGCGGGTTCGCCGCTGGTCACAAGTA
>JADLGF010000251.1 GCA_020849415.1 Thermomicrobiales bacterium | reverse complement strand
GTATTGAGTTCGTGGACGGCCCGCACGTAGCCGAGCGACCCGAGCGCATTGCTCCCGCCGGTCGGGATGAAGTAAGGCCGCTCCCCGCGTTCCACCAGCATCGCCGGTACCCCGGTGCGGGCGGCGATCCGCTCCTCGACCGTCGGCACGATGCCGCACTCGGCGCCCATCAGCCGGTCGAGCAGCAGATTCCCCTGCTCTTCCAGACCGTTGCGGGAGTCGAGAATCAGGTAACTCTTCAGACCGGCCAACACCGCGGCGGCGGCGGTCATGCGGGCGTGGTTCGATTGCACCACCCCTTCGGTGACGAGCACCGTCGCGTTCTGCGCCAGCGCGTCGGCCACGAGGTATTCGAGCTTGCGGGCCTTGTTGCCGCCGTAGGCGAGCCCGGTGTGGTCGTCGCGCTTGATGAAAATGCGGGGCGAATCCGGCCCCAACGCCCGTTCGAACCGCTCGGCCCGTTGCAACGGCGTCGGCCCCGACAACAACGGAAACCGCGGAAAAGAAGCCAACCGCATGAGAATCGACCCTTCCTGAACGCACCCGACAATCCCCGGAGGGGCTTCCGTCCCTAGCCTTGGGTTTTCAACCCAAGGGAACCGTCCAGAGCTAGTACGCCCGCGCGAAGATCACCCGGCCGCTGCTCGCCCCACCGCAGACAACACAACTCCCTGCCTCTTCCGCCTGATCGAACGGGATGCAGCGGGTTGTCGCCTTGGTTTCAGTTTTCACCTTCGTTTCGCAGGCCGGATCGCCGCACCAGTGCGCCAGGCTCCAGCCGGCGTTATCGGCGGCGCGCTGCGCCAGCGTGTCGTAGTCATCCACGACCGCCGTGTGCTCGGAGAGCATCCGTTTGGCGGCTTCGAACATGTCGGCCTGGATCGTATCGAGCAGCGCCGGAATCCGATCGGCCAGTTCGTCGATGCTGATCGGCGTCTTTTCGCGGGTGTCGCGGCGCACGGAGACCACCTGATTGGCGGCGACATCGCGCGGGCCGATTTCGAGGCGCACCGGCACCCCCTTCAATTCCCATTCGTTGAACTTGTAGCCGGCGGTGCGATCGTCGCGCCAATCGACCTTGACCCGGGCGACCGGCTTCAACCGTTCGACGATCCGCGTCACGGCTTCCTCGACAGTGGTGAGTTCGCCTTCCTTGCGCCAGATCGGAACAATCACCACCTGGATCGGCGCAATGCGCGGCGGCAGCTTCAAGCCGGCGTCATCGCCGTGCACCATGATCGTGGCGCCGACGACGCGGTGACTCAACCCCCATGAGGTGTTGAAAGCGAACTTCCGCTCGCCATCGCGATCGAGGAAGCGAATGCCGTAGACCTTGCCGAAGTGATCGCCGAGGTTGTGGGAGGTGCCGCTCTGGAGAGCCCAGTGCTTGCCGCCCATCATCGCTTCGATGGTGTAGGTGTGCAGTGCGCCGGCGAATTTCTCCGCCTCACTCTTACGGCCCGGCACCACCGGGATGGCGAGTTCTGTTTCGACCATATCCCGGTAGGCATCGAGCATCTGCCGGGCGCGGGCGTCGGCCTCCTCCAGCGTGGCGTGGGCGGTGTGGCCCTCCTGCCAGTAGAACTCAAGGGTGCGCAGGAAGGCGCGTGGCCGGTCCTCCCAGCGGACAACATTGCCCCACTGGTTGACCATCAACGGCAGATCTCGGTAACTCTGCGCCCACTGGGCGAACATCGGGCAGATGATCGCTTCGGAGGTCGGGCGCACCGCCCACGGCTCCTCGAGATCCTTGCCGCCGCCGCGCGTGACCCACGCGACTTCCGGCGCGAAGCCCTCGATGTGGTCCGCCTCCTGCGCCAGCATCGACTGGGGAATGAAGAGCGGGAAGGCGGCGTTCTCCACGCCTGCTTCCTTGATCCGCCAGTCGAGCGCCTTCTGCACGTTCTCCCAGATCGCCCAGCCGTACGGCCGCACGACCTTGCAGCCACGGACCGGCGAATCGTCCGCCAGTTCCGCTTTACGGATGACATCGACGTACCACTGGTCGAAGTCATCGTCCTGATCGATCAGGTCTTCAACGTATTTCTTGTCGGTCATCGGGGTTTGTTCCAATCACGTCGAACTACGCGGCGCGCCGGGCGCGCGCCGTTCCGGCAGGCGTGGGCCGGACGCAAGCCGAAGCCGGCGTCCGGCCGCGAGGCACGGGAAGGCCACCGGAGCTGCCGAGCCGGGTATCGAGCGATCGAGCGGAGTTTTGGCCCGCCCGAACCGGATTGGAATCGACCGTCATCATCATTATCGAGCCTCTGTTTCGGGGTGGTCCCGACCGGTTCAGGATACCCCGGCAAGGCGGGCGCGGCGACCCGCTCGCCGAACGCTGCCGGTATACTTTCCCGTGGATGAATCGGCGCGACCGCGCCGGCCGCAAGGAACAGGAAGGCATCGGTGGCTCAGGCAATGAGTGGACAGAAGATACTGGCCGATTACGAAGCGCAATTCGCCGGTTCGCTGGCGAAGGCGACCCGGGCGCGGCAGGCGATCGCCGGCGGCATCGCGCACGATGGCCGCTACAGCAAGCCGTTCCCGCTCTACGTCGATCGGGCCGAAGGCGCGCACAAGTGGGATGTCGACGGTCACGAGATCATCGACTTCGCCATGGGCCACGGCGCACTGATCCTGGGCCACAACGATCCCGATGTCGCCGCTGCCGTGCTGGAGCAGTACCCGAAGGGAACCCACTACGGCTCCTGCCACGAACTCGAAATCGAGTGGGCCGAGCAGGTCAAGCGCCTGATCCCCTCGGCGGAGCAGGTGCGCTTCACCTCCTCGGGCACCGAATCGACCATGCTGGCGATCCGGCTGGCGCGCGCCTATCAGGGCAAGTCGAAGGTCCTCAAGATCGAGGGGCATTTCCACGGCTGGCACGATTACCTGATCAAGGGTGAGAAGCCACCGTTCGACGCGCCGTCGCTCCCGGGCGTGCCGGCGGGCACCTACGAATCGGTCGATGTGATTCCGGCGAACGATGTCAGCATCGTTGCCGAGCGGCTCGCCACCGGCGAGTACGCGGCGTTGATCATGGAGCCGAGCGGCGGATCGTGGTCGACGATTCCGTTGGCGGAGGATTACCTCAAGGAAGTCCGCCGCCTCACCGCCGAGCAGGGCGTGACCCTGATCTTCGACGAAGTGATCACCGGCTTCCGCTGGGCGCCGGGTGGCGCGCAGGAACGCTTCAACGTCATTCCCGATATGACCACACTGGCGAAGATCGTCGCCGGCGGTCTCCCGGGCGGCGCGGTCGCCGGCAAGCGGGAGATCATGGAGCTGCTCGAATTCCGGGACGATCCCGAGTGGATGGCGAAGAAGAAGGTCATTCACCCCGGTACCTACAACGCCAATCCGTTGGCGGCGGCGGCCGGCGCCGCGGCGCTCAAGAAGTGCGCCAATCCGGCCGTGCAGGCTCACTGCGACAATCTCGCCGCCCAGCTGCGCGCGGGAATGAATGCGATCCTCGTCGAGGAAGGGGTGCCGGGCGCGGTTTGGGGCGAATCCTCCGCCTTCCACGTCATGGTCGGCACCGAGGTGAGCAACCTGAACGCCACCGATATGCACCGCCCCGAAGGAGTCAGTTCCACAGTGCTGAAGGCGAGCGGCAAGGCGGGGCTCGGCGGCACGCTGCATCTGGCGATGTTGCTGGAGGGGGTCGATCTCTTCTCTGGCGGCGGCCTCTTCAGCGTCGCGCACACCCAGGCCGATGTCGACAAGGCCATCGATGCCTTCGACCGCACCATCACCCGCTTCAAGAAAGAGGGCCTGGTCTAGACCACCCAACAACTGATCGAAACAGGAATCGCCGGGCCGCAACGCCCGGCGATTCCTGTTTTTAGCAGTTGCCCGCAGCGTGGACTTGTTTTCCGACCACCTGCCACGCCATTCTGAAGGAAACGAAGAACTCGACGCGAAGCGGATTTCCGCGTGGTCACGAGTGTTGTTGGCACCATCGCTTCGCGTCGAGCCCTTCGCTTCGCTCAGGGTGACGGTGTTTTTTCGGCGGAATGGTGACAGTCTCTACGGCAACCACTCCGAGCTGGAATAACAAACAGACCCCTCATTCTGAGCATCCACTCAGAATGACGGGTCTGTTGCGATCAGTCAGATACGGTCAGGCGCTACCCGCCAAGGGGGAGCGATACCCCGGCCGCTTCGAGGGCCGCGAGCACCCGCTCCGGGGTGAAGGGCACTTCGAGCAGCCAGACGCCGGTCAGGTCGTAGAAGGCGTGCGCGATCAGCGCCATCACCGGCGCGATGCCGGGCTCGCCGACACCGCCCATGCGGCCGGAGAGATTCTGCCGAATCCCGACCACCACGTCCTTGGCAACCTGCGGCATCCGCACCGGGTTGTACTGCCCGAAGGTGTTGGTCAGCACCCGGCCGTTCTCGAACGTGATCGCCTCGGCCAGGGTTGGGCTCAGGGAGAGATTGATCGAGCCTTCCATCTGGTCGGTGATCCCCTGCGGGTTGACCGCGAGACCGCAATCGACCACGCAATCGACCTTGTCGACGTAGATCACGCCCTTCTCGTCCAGCGAGATCTTCGCGACCTGTCCGACGCAGGTGTTGGCATCGAAGGCGAGTGCCACGCCGACGCCCTTGCCGCTCGGGCCGACGGTCGGTTCGTAACCTGACTGGGCGACGAGGTCGTTCAAAACGCCGGCCATGGTCGGGTTGTTGCCGAGCATCTCCAGGCGGAATTCGACGGCGTCCTTGCCCGCCAGTTCCGCCAGCTGCGTGATCGCGGTTTCCCGCGCCAGCGCGTTGGTGGCGGCTCCGTTGACGCGCCAGAAGTAGGGCGGCAGCGGGCTGTGGCCGTTGTAGAGGGTGGTGGCGACATTCGGGACGTGGTAGATCTCCGTCACGACCGCGCCCCAGTCGGAGGCTGAGCCGGAGACCGTGTCGGTCGTTTCCGGGTAGTAGCCGCCAGTGAAGGCGTCGTACTGCCACGAGGCGATCTTGCCGTCGGCATCGAGACCGGTCGTGACATCGACCACCATGGCCGGGCGGAACTGCGAGAACTGGAACTGCTCCTCGCGCGTGAACCAGAGCTTCACCGGCCGTCCGAACCGCTGGGAGAGGACCGCGGCGGCCATGTCGGCGTGCGACATGATCTTCGATCCGAAGGCGCCGCCGGCGGCGAGCGGGTAGACGATCACGTCGGCCGGTTCGCGGCCGGTCACGCGGGCGACGCCCGCCTGGACCTCGAACGGGCTCTGGGTGGAGGTCCAGACCTCGACCTTTTCGTCGGTGACGTTGACGAGCGCATTGAACGGCTCGATCGCGGCGTGATTGACGTACTGGTCCTTGAT
>JADLGF010000250.1 GCA_020849415.1 Thermomicrobiales bacterium | reverse complement strand
GCGGCGGCGCGGATTGTGCAACCGCTGCTCGATCAGGGCCTGACCGTGGTGATGACCGGCTTCATCGGCTGCGCGCCCGACGGCGCCACGACCACACTCGGCCGCGGCGGTTCCGATTACAGCGCCACCCTGCTCGGCGCGGCGCTCGATGCTGATGAAGTGCAGATCTGGACCGATGTTCCCGGCGTGCTCAGCGCCGACCCGCGCCAGGTGAAGGACGCCCGGGTTGTGCCGAGCGTCAGCTTCGAGGAAGCCCAGGAACTCGCCCACTTCGGCGCCAAGGTGCTCCACCCGCGCACCATCCGGCCGGCGGTGGCGCGCGATATCCCGGTCCGCATCCTTTCCACCTTCGCGCCCAACGAACCGGGCACCCTGGTCACCCGGCAGGCGAGTGGCCGCAACGTCAAGGCCGTCACCGCGCTCAAGGGCCTGACGCTGCTCACGATCGATGTCCCGGAACTGGAAGACCTCTCCGGCGCAGCGTCGGTCGTGTTCGGCACCCTCTACCGGGAGGGGATCGAGGTGGTGCTGGCGGCGCAGGCTTCCTCGCGCCGCCGGATGACCTATCTGATCGACAGTCACCACGCCGGCGGTTGTCCGGTCGTGCGGCGGACGATCGCGGCCGAACTCGGCGATTTCGAGGCCGAAATCGGCTGCACCGAAAACGTGGCGTTGCTCGCGGCGGTCGGGGAAGGGGTGGCCGATGATCCGACCTCGCTCGCCCGGCTGCTCGGTGCGCTGCGGCGGGAGAACGTCGCGGTGCTGGCAGCTAACCAGCAAGCCTCGAACGTGGCGCTGATCGCGGCGATTCCGGAGCAAGACGCGCGCAAGGCGGTTGACGCCGCCCACGCCGAATTCATCCGTTCGCAGCCGGCCAGCGCCAAGGGCCGGCGTCCGCGCCGCAACGAAATGATCGCGGAATCACTTTCATTGGGATAGAGATCAGAGCAGGGGAGGGCGATTGGCCCTCCCGCTTCATGAAACGAAAGGACGCCCATCGTGAGCAACTCGAAACGTATTCCCGTCGCCGTACTTGGAGCCACCGGCAGTGTCGGCCAACGCTTCGTGCAACTGCTGGCCGATCACCCCTGGTTCGAGGTAGCGGAAGTCGTCGCGTCAGACCGCTCCGCCGGCCGCTCCTATGCCGAAGCTACTGACTGGCGACTCTCCGCCGATATGCCCGAAGCGGCCCGAAGCCTGACGGTGAAGGATTACGGCGATGAGGTGACCAGTCCCGTCGCGTTCAGCGCGCTGCCGGGCGAAGTTGCGGGCGAGATCGAAGCCCGCTTGGCCAAAGCCGGGCAGGCGGTGCTCTCCAACGCTTCCACCTACCGGATGGACCCGGACGTGCCGCTGGTGATCGCGGAGGTCAATCCCGATCACGTGCGCGGTATCGAACGCCAGAAGGCGAACAAGGGGTGGAGCGGCTTCATCATTACCAACGGTAATTGCACGGCCATTACGCTGACCCTCTCGCTCAAGCCGCTGCAGGACGCGTTCGGGCTCGACTCGGTGATCGTGACCACCATGCAGGCGCTGTCGGGCGCCGGCTACCCGGGCGTGCCATCGCTCGATGCGGTCGATAACGTCGTGCCGTTCATCAGCACCGAAGAAGAAAAACTGGCCGAAGAAGCCCGCAAGTTCCTCGGCAGCTACGACGGCGACTTCAGCCTGGCGCCGTTCAAGGTCAGCGCGTCGTGTAACCGGGTAGCCGTGCGCGATGGTCACACCGAAGCGGTGTCAGTGCGCCTGCAGAACCGGGCGACCCCGGAAGAAGCGATCGCTGCCTTCGAAGCGTTCCGCGGCCGGCCGCAGGAATTGCAGTTGCCGAGCGCGCCCGCCCGACCGGTGGTGGTGCGTCGTGAGAACAATCGACCGCAGCCGATTCTCGATCGCGAAACGCACGGCGGCATGGCGTCGGTCGTCGGCCGGGTGCGCGAGTGCGAAATCTTCGATCTCCGCTACACCGTCCTCGGCCACAACACCCTGCGCGGCGCCGCCGGCGCCAGCGTCCTCAACGCCGAATTGCTGAAGGCCGAAGGCCTGCTACCAGTCTGATCGATCCAACCGAACCGCCCCGAACGTGTAGGGGAGGGTCTTGTGCCCTCCCGCCGGCCGTCAGGCCGGCCACCTCGTTCCGCTTCGGGGTGGTTCCTTCTGGAAAATCGGCTAATGCGGAAGGAGACGGTCGCCTGCGGGCGACCGCGGGAGGGCATAAAACCCTCCCCTACACGGATTAAGTGGATTCGGTATCTCGTGTTTTGGCGGCCCCGGTTTGTTGTGGAAGGCGCAACGAGTCGGGGCCTTTTGTTGATGTGCTGCTCATCCTTGGGATATCGGAGGTTGCCCGGATCGGATCGTTCGCATAGGATAGAGATGAATCCAGTCTTCAACTCATGATTTCAGTTACCGCGACACGGAGATGCACGATGCCTGATGACGCCTTGGTAGACGCCACCATGCAAGCCGTACACCAGATTGCCCGATCGGTGTACATCCTCTCCTCTCGGCACCCGATCCTGCAGAATCGCACCCCTGCCCAGATCCGCGCGCTCGGGTTCCTCGATATCGAGCAGACCAAAACGGTCGGGGAGTTGGCCGATCTTATGGGCGTCACCATCTCCACCGCTTCCGGTCTGGTCGACAAACTGGTCGAAGAGAATCTGGTGGAGCGCTCGACCAATCCGGAGGATCGCCGCCAGGTGCTCATCCGGCTCGCGCCCGCCGCAGAAGCGATGAAGCACGAGATCAAGGGCATCCGCACGCGGCAGGTGCGGGCGGCGCTCGCCACGCTCGATAGTGACCGGCACGACTGCTTCCTTGAATCAATCCAGGCGATCGCTGCGGCGCTGGCCAACCTGGATCACCTCGAGCCCGAGGTCACCTGAGCGAACGCCGGAAAACCCGGTTGACAGCCCCCGCAGATCGCGTATCGTGTTTGCCATCAGAACGCCGCGGCCGCGTTCGGTCCGGATGGTGAACGCTTTGCGTCGAGGGGAGATCACCGGGTGGGCATCATTGACGTTCACAATCACACGCCGCGCTGGAAAACTCCGCCCACGGCGGAGAATGCCACGCACAACAATCTTTGGCGGCCCGATCAGAGTGCGTCCACCACGCACACCTGGGATCAGCACGTCGAGGCGATGGCCGGCATCGAACGCGCTATCGTCTTCAACATCGCCTCCGATCCGCGCGAGGGAGAGCCGGACGACGGCTCGCTCTTCTACCCGGCCCGGCACGCCAACGACGACACAGCCGCTTTCGTGCGAGCCTATCCAGAGAAGTTCATCGGGTTCCTTACGGTGCACCCGTTCGATCCGAACGTCCTCGATGAGATCGAGCGCGCCACCGGCGATCTCGGCCTGCGCGGCATCAAGCTCGGCCCCAATTACCAGAATTTCGATCCGCTCGGTCCCGAAGCGTTTCGCGTTTTCAAGCGCGCCGAGGAACTCGGGCTGCCGGTGCTCTTCCACCAGGGCACATCACCGGTGCGTCACGCCGATCTCGATTTCGCCCACCCCCGCCACATGGATCGCATCGCTACGGCATTTCCGGAACTGCGCGTGATCATGGCGCATATCGGCCACCCGTGGCAGATCGATTGCTGCGTCGTCATTCGCAAACACCCGAATGTCTACGCCGATCTCTCCGCCAATTTCTACCGGCCCTGGGCCTACTACAACGCTTTCCGGGCGGTGACCGAGT
>JADLGF010000249.1 GCA_020849415.1 Thermomicrobiales bacterium | reverse complement strand
TGCACATCACCCATCCGCTGCCGGATCGAGGCGCTGTGAATCCGTGGATCGACCTGATCAGAAACCGCCAAAACCCGAATCGGCATCCAGCTCCCCTCGCCGCCGTGTCTGGCAAAAGACTACCCCGACCCGACGGCAGAAAACACCGTCAGGCCGGGGTGATGAACGCCAAGGGGAACGGGAGTTACTTGCCGGCTCGTGCCGCGGCGACGATGTCCGCCAGTTCGCGGGCGCGGTTCGTAATGGTGGACCAATCGGCGTTGGCGACACTCTTCGCGTCCACCAGGTTGCTGCCGGCCGCGATCGCCTCGGCGCCCGCCTTGATGAAATCGGCCGCCGTTTCCACGCTCACGCCGCCGGTCGGGATCAGCTTCACCTGCGGCAGCGGACCCTTCACATCCTTCAGGTAACGCGGACCGCCCACCGACGCCGGGAAGACCTTGACGATGTCCGCCCCGGCTTCCCAGGCCGTCAGAATCTCGGTCGGCGTGAAAGCGCCTACCACGGCGGGCACGGAGTAGCGGCGGCAAAGCTCGATAGTCGCGGGACGGAGCGCAGGGGTGACGATGAACTCGGCCCCGGCCAGGATCGCCAGCCGGGCCGTTTCCGGATCGAGCACGGTGCCGGCGCCGATGATGGCGCGATCCCCGACCGCCGCCCGCACCTCGCTGATCACCTCGCCGGCCAGGGGATTGGTGTAGGTGAACTCGAGCGTACTCACCCCGCCCGCCAGCAGCGCTTCGGTCAGCGCCACCGCTGACGAGAGATCATCGAGGCGCACAATCGCCACCACGCCGTCCCGCGTCAACCGTTCCACCTGGCTCATCGTTCGCTCCTGCATCGTCATTCAAGGCCGACATTCACTGCCCGCGATAGTACCACCCGGTCATCGTGATTCCGCTGTTCAGGCGCTCCGAATCGGCACGTTGTGCGTCAAGGTTTCATCGAGGTAGCCGCCGGGACCGCCGGTCAGCACCACCTCGGCCACGCCGCCGCCGTGGGTTTCCACAATCGCCCGCAGCGATTCCACGCCGCCCGGTTCCGCCAGCTCGATCCAGTGCGGGCCGATCTCGAACCGGTGGGCCGATCCGGCGCCCGGGATCGACGCCGTCACCGCTTCGCCGGGTTCTCCGAGGTACGCCTGAAACGCCGGTATGATCGTACCGAGATCGTCCACCGCGATCACCAGTCCGGCCACCCCCTTGAAGCCGGCGGGGTGGGTCGAGGCCTCGCCACCCGGCACGCGCAATGCCCGTTCGGTGACATCCTCGATCGCGAACGGGAGGAGCGAGCCGGGGTTCACCACCCGGATCGTTTTCCATTTCAGCGGTACGCCATCGAGCCGGTTCCGGCCGCCGTTGCTCAACGGCAAGAGTTCGATGCCGCGTTCGGCGATCGCTTGCTCTTCGGCCGCCAGATCGGCCGAGGCCAGGCAGAAATCGACCAACCCCTCCCGACGCTTCGATTTCAGCCACCAGTGGTGGTCCTCATCCCGCGCCTTGAAGGAAAAAATCTCGAAATAGGCGCCGTCATCGAAGGTGATGAGCGCGTTGTGCGAGGTGCCGCTGATGTGTTCGCCACCCGGGATCACGTTGAAACCGGCGGCCGCGTAATCGCGGATCGCCGCCTCGAGGTTATCGACGGTCATCACGATGTGATCGATTTGGGTCGCCATACCGGCCACGCTCCTCTCGTTCGGCCTGCTGTTTCGGCCCACATTTGCCCGCTCGCGGCGGGTCGATCGGTTCTTAAATCGTAATGGTACCCATTCGGCGCGGGTGGGCGGGAATGATGATCTGAACCCAACGTCTCATTTATGTGAATATTCCGGAAAGTACCATACGTTCGCTGGCCCGACTGTCGCAGAGAATCCGGCTTTGGATCATAATGCGCGCCAGAAGAGCCGCCCGCCGCGTCGCTCCGGACGGTCCCTTGCGGCGCGATGTGCGCGCGCCGCCGGTTGTTCGCGTGCGAGGGAGCGTTCACGGTGCGCCTGGGAAAACCTGATCTTTTCTTGCTTTGGCGGGCTGAATTCGGCCGCTACTCGGTTTCCACGGCCCAGAAGGATCTCATCGCCGGCCTGACCGTCGCCGCCGTGGCGTTGCCGCTGGCGCTCGCCTTCGGGGTGGCCAGCGGCAGCACCGCCGCCGCCGGCCTGGTGACCGCCGTGCTGGCCGGCATCGTCATCGGCATGCTCGGCGGGGCGCCGTACCAGATCAGCGGTCCGACCGGCGCCATGTCGGCCGTGCTGATCGTCGTCGCGCACGATCACGGCCAGCTCGGACTCTGGATGGCGGGGCTTCTCGCCGGCATCATGATTCTCGCCACCGGCCTGCTCAGGCTGGGACGCATCGTCAGTTTCATTCCCGATCCGGTCATCACCGGCTTCACTTCCGGCATCGCCGCCGTGATTGCCATCGGGCAGATCGACAACTTCCTCGGCATCGATACCGAGGATCACGAGCGCTCGCTGGCGAAACTCCTCGGCTATTTCCGGGAACCCCTTCCGGCCATCAACTGGACGTCGGTCGCTGGCGCGCTGATCGTGATGGCGGTGATGATCGGCCTGCCGCAACTCCAGAAGCGGCTCCGCAACGATCGTCTCCGCCTCTCACCCCTGCCGACGGCGCTGCTGGGCGTGGCGGTGGTGACGGTGCTCAGTTGGCTGCTCGATTGGGATGTGGAAACCATCGGCGAGATTCCGAAGAGCATCCTGCTCGAGGATCGTCTCTCCCTTGGCAACATCGATTTCGGACTCTTCGGCGATCTCCTCGCCCCCGCCTTCGCCATCGCCCTGCTCGGCGCGATCGAAAGCCTGCTCTGCGGCGTGGTCGCCGGGCGGCAGGTTGATCCGCCCCAGAAGCTCGCCACCAATCAGGAGCTGGTGGCGCAGGGCATCGGCAACATCGTGATTCCGTTCTTCGGCGGGGTGCCGGCGACGGCCGCCATCGCCCGGACCAGCGTCGGCGTCAAGGCCGGCGGCGTCACCCGCATGGTCAGCGTCATTCACGCGCTGGCGCTGCTGCTCGGCATGCTCTTCCTGGCCGGCGCGATTAGCCGGGTGCCGATGGCGGCGCTCGCCGGCGTGCTGATGGTCACCGCCTGGCGCATGAACGAGTGGCACAACATCCGCTTCTACGTGAAGCACCGCTTCAAGAGTTCGATCGCCATTTTCCTGGTGACGATGCTGGCGACCGTCAGCTTCGATCTCACCCAGGCGATCATCATCGGCCTGATCCTGAGCGTCGCCTTCTTCTTCTGGCAGGTCTCGCGGGTGTCGATCGCGGTGACGCCGGTCGATTGGGATCAGGTCGAGGCGAGTGGCGAGCCGATCCCGGCCAGCCGACCCCAGGCGGAACTGGTGGAAGTGACTGGCTCGCTCTTCTTCGCATCGGTCAGTCAACTGGTTGAAACGATCGAGCGTCGGCCGCTGCCGGACGCCCTCATCATCTCGCTGCGCAAGGCGCCGCTGGTCGATATCTCGACCGTCCAGGCGATGATCCACCTGCGTCACGCCCAGGAGCGCCACGGCGGCGTGCTCCAGATCACCGGCGTGCAACCGAACGTGCGGCGCATGTTCGAGCGAGCCGGACTCGGCAGCCTGATCGATAACACCCACCCCTTCGAACACATCGATGCCGCCCTCGAACAGGTGCGCCGGAAAGCGAGGTTCCGGGTTCCGGGTTCCGAGTTCCGCGTCGAGCCTTCGGTGGACGAACCCGTACGCTGAAGCTCACGGCCAGGGACGGAAACGCCTCCGGCGTTTGGGGTCTGGCGATGGCGCACAGCCGCCCCATCAACCAACCCAAGCGGCGGAGCCGCTTCCGTCCCTAGCCTTATGTTTTCAACATAAGGTAATCTGCCCCGGAACCCGGAACCCGGAACCCGGAACCCGGAACCCGGAACCCGGAACCCGGAACCCGGAACCCGGA
>JADLGF010000248.1 GCA_020849415.1 Thermomicrobiales bacterium | reverse complement strand
TCTGGGAGCAGATCGGCGTTTCGTACATTGGTAACCCGATCTCGGAGGAGTACGTCGTCGGTGACGTGACCTATCAGGTCTTCGAGCGTGGCCAGTTCTCCTGGACCCAGGAAACCGGCCCGGTGCTTGTGCCGCTCGGACGCGAACTTGCCGACCGCCAGGCGGCTCCGACGCAAGCGGTCGATCAGGGCAGCGTGCCGGTGTACGACGAAGCGCTCTTCATTCCGCCGGGACCGTACGTCGATCCGAACGGTCCGGCCACCTGGTTCGATATTGATCTCAGCGCGCAGTACATGACCTTTTTCCAGGGTGATCGCGCGGTCGTGAGCACGTATGTCTCAACCGGTCGACCGGGGTTTGAAACCCCCACCGGTACCTTCTACATCAACTCGAAGTACGTTTCGCACGATATGGAGGGGACGGCCAGTGGTGAGACCTGGTTCGTGCCGGACGTGCCGTGGTCGATGTACTTCACCAACTACGGCCACGCCATTCACGGCACCTACTGGCACAACAACTTCGGAGCCGTTATGAGCCACGGCTGCGTGAACCTGCCGCTCGATATCGCGGAGTTCGTCTTCGCGAATTCCCCGATCGGCACCCGCGTCTACGTTCACTACTAGGCGTCGTCCTGGACTCGCCCGAAGGCCCTCGTTCTCCCCATGGGACGAGGGCCTTTTCGTGCGCCCGGGCTACCCGTTCCGCGTGCCAGTGCACGATTCCCGGCCCGGCCGCGCGTGGGCATCGCCTAGAATGATGCCGAGATGAATCAGTGGACATCGGTCCGATTCCGATGCGCCACGGCGCCCAACGGCGGGAAGGATCGATCGACCATGTTGCGCAACAACGCGGTGCGCGCGTTTCTGGCTTTAGCGTTTGTTCTCGGTTTCAGCCTCGTTCTAACGGGTGGCGCTGCCATCGCCCACGCTGACCTCGAATCGTCGAATCCGGCGGCCGAATCGGTCGTCGAAGAGGCGCCCGCGGAGGTCGAAGTCGTCTTCTCTTCCGAGGTCCAGGCCGGCTCGACCATCGAGGTCTTCGGGCCGGACGGCGCGCCGGTGCACGCCGGTGAAGCGGTGCTCGATCTCAATGACCCCGACCGCCGCCGCGCCACCGTGGCGCTGCAGCCGAATCTGCCGGCCGGCGTTTACACAGTCAACTGGATGAGCGCCTCCACCGACGGGCATAACGAAACGGGCTCGTTCACCTTCACTGTGTCCGCCGGCGCGACGGCCAGTCCGATCGCCAGCCCGGCGGCGACACCGGAGGCATCGCCCGGCGCGATGACCGAACAGGAAGTGAAGGAACAGCTGCACGAAATCGCCGATCGCGCCCAGCAGCAGGCGACGGCGGAAGCGGCGGCCGAAGATCCGCTCAATGAATGGCAATTCCTGATGGGCATCGGCGTCGGTGCGGTCGTGGCGGTGTTGATTTACCTTTTCTGGCGTAAAGTTCGGCCAAGCGATGCGGAGCGGGTGTACTAGACGCTGAATCCACGATTCGTTCGTCGGCGCTCGGGCGGGCGCGGCGTGAAGGGCAGGAACGTCATTCATGGCGAAGCAATCGTCCCGAAATCAGCCAAACCCACCCCGGTCCCGTAAACAGGATGTCCGGGACGCCAAACGGGAGCAGGCCCGGCTCCAGGCCGAAAAACAGGCAAAACAGCGCAAGCAATTGATGATCATCGGCGGCATCGGCGCCCTGGCGTTGGTGGTCGTGATTGCGTTGATCCTGCTCAACCGGGACGATTCCGGTTCGGCCGCGCCGCCGGTGGTGGCGGCGCCCGCGCCGTTGGACGTACCGATGCAGGGATTGACCCTCGGCAGCCCCGACGCGCCGGTAACGGTGGTCGAGTACGGCGACTACCAGTGCCCGCCCTGTGGTGATTTCGCCCGGAACGGCTTTCACCCGCTGATCGATGAGTTCGTTGCGACGGGACAGGTGCAGTTCCACTACATCCCGATGTCATTCCTTGGTGACGAATCGATCCTCGCCGCCGAGGCGGCGCTCTGCGCGAACACGCAGGGGCAGTTCTGGCCGATGCACGAATCGATCTTCAGCAACCAGTTTGGCCGCAATCAGGGCGGGTTCTCCCGTTCGCGGCTGGAGCAGATGGCGAGCAAGCTCGAGCTCGATATGGACGCCTTCCGGAGTTGCATGGACAACGGCGACCAGCGCGGCGCGGTCTCCAACTACGCCGCCACCGCGACCCAGAACGGGGTGTCATCCACTCCGACCTTCATCATCAACAACGGTGAACCGGAGGGCTGGAGCAACTACGCGGCCTTGCGTGATCTGATCAATAGCGCGCTCGGCGGGTAGCGGACGATGAGCCGCCGGACGCGTGACCTGATCGCAATCGGACTGGGGTTCCTGTCGGTCGCTATCGCCGCTTACCTCACCCTCGTGCACTACGAGGAGGAGTTGCTCGTCTGCTCGGTCGTGAGCGGCTGCAAGACGGTGCAATCGAGCGAGTACGCCATGGTCGGTCCGGCGCCGGTGGCGTTGCTCGGCTTGCTGGCGTCTCTGGTAATGCTCGGGATCGCGATCGCGCGCCCGCGGCTGCCAGAGATGCGCTTCACCACCACCGCCGTACTCGCCGGAATGCTCCTGGCTGGCTTGCTCTACCTCGGCTATCTCACCTGGCTCGAACTCTTCGTGATCGAGGCGATCTGTCAGTGGTGCGTGGCGTACCTGATCGTGACCCTGCTCTGGTTTGGTCACGAGGCGTACGACCTGCGCGCCATGTTCGTCACCGTGGACGACGACTTCGACGACGCTTGAGTTTAGCCCGGAGCCTGCGCATGCCCCAGGAGTTCATCCCGTCACTCTCGCTCGATGCCGACGGTTCGACCGCCCCGGCGATCTGGTTCGTAGTGCGCGGGATGGAATTGCTGATTCGCATCGATGACCACGAACGGTACGCCGTTCCTGTCGCGATCGAGATCGAGGCGGTGGTGAAGCCGCTCGAACCGCACGTCCTGGGCACGCTCGATGGCCGGCCGGTGTTGACCGCCGAAGTGCCGGCCAATTTCGAACCGCCGGATGGGACCATCTTCGTCGGCATTCGCAAACTGTTCGAGACCCTCGATCCAATCCTGTACGGGCTGGCGGGGCGGGCGCTGCAGATCGTCGAGTGGGACCGCACGCACCGTTTTTGCGGACGTTGCGGCGCGGCGATGGAACCGATGGCGGGTCAGCGCGCGAAACGCTGCCCGGCCTGCGAACTTCTCCGCTTCCCGCGCCTCGATCCGTCAGTGATCGTGCTGGTCGAGCGGGCCGGCAAGGTGCTGCTCGCTCGTAATGCCACCTACACCCCCGGCTACTTCAGCGTGCTGGCCGGATTCGTCGATCAGGGCGAAACGCTGGAGGACGCGGCGCGGCGCGAGGTGCGGGAGGAAGTCGGGATCGAGCTCGGTGAAATTCGCTACTTCGGATCGCAACCCTGGCCATTCCCGCACGGCTTGATGATCGGGTTCATTGCGGAGTGGGCGAGCGGCGAACTTGAACCGAACCCGGGTGAGCTGGACGAGGCCGGCTGGTTCGCGCCGGACGAATTGCCGGCCCTCCCCGGCAAGATCAGCATCGCCCGCGACCTGGTAGACGACTTCGTGCACCGAACCCGCGGTCAGTAGATGATCCCGGCTCCAACGGTGATCCAGCGGGTGCGATCGATCCGTTTTCTCCCCGAGGGAGCGAACGATGACGCGCGCGTGATTCTCGCCGCCCGCGCCCTGCGCGGTCTCGGAGACGGCTTCGTCAGCGT